>JBKJNL010000810.1:0-5844 GCA_046593615.1 Myxococcota bacterium
CTGCCCTTTCCTGGGCGTCTCGGCGACCTTTGCCGGCGGAGCAGCGACGACAAAGGCAAGGGCGGCGACGACGGCGAGCATGGATCGACCATGCCACGCGACGACGACGTCGTCCCGCGCGAAGACCTGCGGCCTTTACTTGATGCCGACAATCTTGCGGCGGCCTTCGGCGTCTTTGACGACGTCGATGTGCCAGGCCTGCGGCTCCTTGGGCAGCCCGGGCATGGTGACGATGGCGCCGCACAAGGCGACGACGAAGCCGGCGCCGGCCGACAGGCGCAGCCCCGTCACCTTGAGCACGAAGGGCGGCGGGCAGCCCTGCACCTTGGCGTTGTCGGAGATGCTGAGGTGGGTCTTGGCGAGGCAGATGGGCAAGGCCTTGCCGCCGAGCGACTCGACGAGCGCCAGGTCTTGCTGGGCCTTGTCACTGAGCTCGATGTCGGTGGCACCGAGGACGGTGCGGGCCACGGCGCGCAGCTTATCGGTGATGGGCTGGTCGAGGGTGTAGGGCGGCTTGTGGTCGGGCGAGTCGGTCGGTGACGACGACAGCCTCTGCATGACCGCGTCGGCGAGGGCGGTGGCGCCTTTGCCACCGTCGGCGAAGTAGTGGCCTTCGACGACGACGACGCCCAGGGGCTCGAGCCGCTCTTTCACGGCGGCGATCTCGTCGGGGGTGTCGTCGTGGAAGCGGTTCAACGAGAACAACAGCGGCGGCAGGCCGAGGCGTTTGGCGGCTTCGGCGTGGGCGACGACGTTGTCGAGTCCGCGCTTGACGGCGTCGACGTCGGGGACGGCGTAGTCCGCCGGTCCCTGGGTACGGCCACCGTGGAAGCGCAACGCGCGCACCGTGCCGACGAGGACGACGACGGCCGGCAGGAACCCGCCGGCGCGGCACTCGAGGTCGAGGAACTTGAAGCCGCCGAGGTCAAAGGCGAAGCCGGCTTCGGTGACGACGACGTCGGCGACGCGGCGCGCGAGCTTGGTCTGGATCAACGACGAGGTGCCCTGGGCGACGTTGGCGAACGGCCCACCGTGGATGAGCACCGGGTTGCCCTCGAGGGTCTGCACCAGGTTCGGCCGGGTGGCGTCGAGCAGGATTGCGGCCATGGCGCCGGCGGCTTTGACGTCTTTGGCGGTGATGGCTTCGCCGCCCCGCTCCCCATCTGACGGGCCGGCGCCGACGACGATCTTGTCGAGCCGCGCGCGCAGGTCGTCGAAGTCCGTGCTCAAGCACAGGATGGCCATGACCTCCGACGCCGCGGTGATGTCGAAGCGCGAGCGGTAGGGCGCTTTGTTGGCGGCGCCGACCTCGACCTGGCGCAGGCCGCGGTCGTTCATGTCGAGGGCCCGGCCCCAGGTGATGGTCCCGAGCTTCGGCTCGTGGCCGCAGACGGCGTGGTTCTCGGCGAGCGCGGTCAGCAGGTTGTGGGCCGACGTCACGGCGTGCAGGTCACCGGTGAAGTGCATGTTGATGTTGTCGTCGGGCATGACGCGGGCCTTGCCGCCGCCGACGGCGCCGCCCTTCAGGCCAAACAGCGGCCCGAGCGAGGGCTCGCGCAGGGCGCCGATGGCCTTGACGCCCCGCAGCCGCAGCCCGTCGACGAGACCGATCGTCGTCGTCGTCTTGCCTTCGCCGGCCGGCGTCGGCGTCATCGCCGTCACCAGCACGACGCGGCCGCGCTCGAGGCCGGGCACGAGATCGGGGTCGACCTTGAGCACGCCGGTGCCGCGGGGCTCGACGGCGGGGGCGGGGAATCCGAGCTCGCGAGCGATGACGGCGATGTCCTTCATGCGAGGTCGCTTACCACGCGGGTTCGGCCCTGCAGCCCGGCAGAAACCCTTTCCACCGCGAGGGCGCCTGCTACGGTCGCCCGCGTTGTTGGTCATGAATCGGCCCGCGGACGACGTCGTCTCGTTCGTGAATCTTCTGCCTGAGGTTGTTCCGATGCGCGTTCTCGTCGTGGTGGCTGCGGTCTTGTTCTCTCTCGTGGCCCCCGCCGTGCGCGCCGCCGACGACAAGCTCGGCGTCGTCGATCTGCAGCGCGCCCTGAACGAGGTCGAAGAAGGCGCCAGCGCCAAAAAGGCGCTCAAGAAGGAGTTCGACGACAAGCAAAAGACGCTCGACAGCAAGCAGAACGAGCTCAAGCGCCTCAAAGAAGACCTCGACGCCCAGGTCACGATGATGACCCCCGAGAAAAAGGCCGAGCGCGTCGCCGACCTGCAGAAGAAGCTCCTCGAGGTCCAGCAGCTCTACATGTCGCTGCAGCAAGACCTGTCGAAGCGCGAGTCCGAAGCCACCGCGCAGATCTTCCAGAAGATGGGCGTCATCCTCGGACAGATGGGTGAAGAGCAGGGCTACTTCGCCATCGTCGAAAAGACCGCCGTCCCCTACTACCGGCCCTCGCTCGACGTCACCAACGAGCTCATCCGCCGCTACAACGACAGCTACGGCACCAAGAAAAAGAAGTGAGCCGTCCATGAGGTTGGCCGACCTCGCCGCGGCCATCGAGGCCCGCCTGATCGGCGATGGTGACGTCGACGTCTCCGCCGTCCGCGCCGTCGACGACGCCACCGCCTGCGACGTCACCTTTGCCGCCCACGCCCACGAGCGTCGGGCGGCTTTTTCATGCGCCGCCGCCGCCGTCATCGTCGACGAGGCCTTTGCCGCCGACCACGCCCACGAGCTGCCCTGCGCGGTGCTGTGCGCCGACTCGCCCCCGCGCGCGCTGCAGCGGGCCATCGAGGTGCTGCACGCCGCACCGGCCTCGCGAGCGCGCCACCGCGGCATCCACCCCTCGGCCGTCGTCGCCGCCAGCGCCCGCTTCGGCACAGACGTCGACGTCGGCGCCTTGTGCGTCGTCGGCCGCGACGTCGTCGTCGGCGACGGCTGCGTGCTGTTGCCCGGGGCGATCCTCCTGGACGGCGTGAGGCTCGGAAACAACGTGCGGGTCGGCCCCGGCTCCGTCGTCGGCGACGACGGCTTCGTCTTTGCCCCCGGGTCCGGCGCGCACAGAGACGAGAACCTGCCGATCCGCCACCTGGCGTCGGTGGTGCTTGAAGACGGCGTCGAGCTCGGCGCCAACGTCTGCGTCGACCGCGGCTTCTTGCGCGACACCGTCGTCGGCGCGCGCACCCGGGTCGACAACCTCGTGCAGGTCGCCCACGACGTCGTCATCGGCGCCGACAGCGTCGTCACCGCCCAGGTCGGCATCGCCGGCTACGCCCGCCTCGGCCGCCGCGTGGCCATCGCCGGCCAGGCCGGCATCAACCCCCACGCCCGCCTCGCCGACGACGTGCGGGTCGGCGGCCAGTCCGGCGTGACCCACGACGTCGTTGACGTCGGCGCCGTCGTCTCGGGCACGCCGGCGTTTGGCCACCACGAGTGGCTCAAGGCGATGGCCCGATTGAAGACCCTCGATGCGCTCGAGAAGCGTGTACGACTGCTCGAGCAGCAGCTCGCCCAGAAGCAGTCCCAGACGCAGCACCAGCAGCCGGCCGAGAACCCAGGCCCGACACCGGAGTCGAAACCGTGACCGACAGCCCCACCCCGCAGGTCGTCGTCGACAAAGCCGCCCAAAAGGCGCTGAAGTACCGCGACATCACCGCGATCCTGCCGCACCGCTATCCGTTCTTGCTCGTCGACCGCGTCGTCGAGGTCGAAGCCGGCAAACGGGTGCGCGCCTACAAGAACTGCTCGGCCAACGAGCTGTTCTTTCAGGGTCACTTTCCCGGGCTGCCGGTCATGCCCGGCGTGCTGCAGATCGAAGCCCTGGCCCAGGCGTCGGCGTTCTTGACGGCGTCGATGGAGGGCTTCGATCCCGGCAAGTCGGTGGCGTTCCTGATGTCGATCGACGACGTGAAATTTCGCCGGCTCGTGGAGCCGGGTGATCGCCTCGACCTCGAGGTCGAGCTGCTGCAGAGCCGGCGCGGCATCGTCAAGGTGCAGGGCCGAAGCTCGGTCGACGGCGAGCGCGCCTGCGAAGCCGTCATCACCGCCGCCATCCGCGACCGACCCGTCTGACTGCATGATCCCCGAAGAGGTCATCGCCGAAATCAAGGGACGCGCCGACATCGGCGCGGTCATCGGCCGCACCGTCAAGCTCAAGAAGACCGGGCGGAACCTGGTCGGCCTGTGCCCGTTCCACTCCGAGAAGTCGCCGTCGTTCAACGTCCGGCCCGACGAGGGATTTTTCTACTGCTTCGGCTGCAAGGCCGCGGGCGACGTCGTCGAATTCGTCGTGCGGGCCACGGGGCGCGGCTTCCTCGACGTCATCACTGAGCTGGCGGCCGAGACCGGCGTGGCCTTGCCCGACGTGCAGATGTCGCCGTCAGAGACCGCTGCCGCCAAAGAAAAAAAGCGGCTGCTGCACGTCTGCGAGCTGGCCCAGGTGTTCTTTCGCACCCGCCTCGCCGGCGACGACGGCCGCGCCGCCCGGGCCTACCTGAAAGACGTGCGCAAGCTCGACGAGCCCACCATCGACGGCTTCGGCCTCGGCTTCGGCGGCGCCGGCTTCGGCGGCGAAGGACAAGGCGGCCTGCGCGATTTTCTCGTCGGGCAGGGCATCTCCGCCGACGACGGCATCCCCGCCGGCGTGCTCGGGCGCAGCGAGCGCGGCCCCGCAGCGGGCTCCCCGATCCAGGGCAGTTCGGGCTCGGGCCGGTCGGGCCCCGGCAACACCTACGACTTCTTTCGCCAACGCATCACCATCCCGATCCGCTCGCCGCGCGGTGAGACCATCAGCTTTGGTGGTCGTATCTTTGGTGACGCCGCCGAGGGCCGTCCCAAATATCTCAACGGTCCTCAGAGCGCCATCTACGACAAGAGCCAGATCTTGTACGGTCTGTACGAGGCCCAGGGTGCGTTGAAACAGGGCAAGCCGGCGGTGCTGGTCGAGGGCTACTTCGACGTCATCGCCGTGCACCGCGCCGGGTTGCCGACGGCGGTCGCTCCGTGCGGCACCAGCCTGACGCCGCGCCACGTCGACGAGCTCAAGCGCCGCACCGAGCGCTCGCGGGTCATCCTCTGCCTCGATGCCGACAAGGCCGGCAAGGAGGCCACCGACAAAGCGGTCAAGATGCTGCTGGCCGCAGGCGTCGAGACCGGCCTGGTGCCGCTGCCTGACAAAGATCCGGATCAGATGGTGAATGCCGGCAGCGCGTCGATCTTGAATCGTATGATTCTCGACGCCCCCGCGGCCCTCGACGCGCTGGTGAAAGACGCCCAACAGGCCGCTTTCAAACCGCAGCACGTCAAGAAGGTCGCCATCGATCGCGTCGCCGGCTTCGTCGCCGTCACCGCCGACCCCATCATCCGGGATACGGCGATTACGCAGATTGAAAAAGCCTTTACGATGGCCGACGGCGCCTTTCGTAGGTATATTGACGAGGGACGATATCGCGACGTTTCACTGTCGGCGCCGAAGCGCGAGTCGCCCAAGGCCCGGGCCCTGTCGGGGGCGCCGGCGCAGGAGCCGGCGACGGCGACCGTGACGACGCTGCGCGCGCAGAAGCGGCCGGCCAGGCCGAAGCCTCCGTTCAATGACCTCGAGGAGCAGATCGCCAAGATCGTGCTGTGTCATCCCGAGCTCGCGCCTCGCGTCCAGCTGTTGCTTCCTCACCTCGAGAACGATGAGCTCAAACGGTTCGTGAAGTCTCTGGTTGAAGCGTTGGTCCGCTTCCACGATCTCGCACCACGCGCGGCGCTGAAGAAGGTCGGCATTGCGCCGAATGGGCAGCTCACCGAGGTGGCGAATCGGGTGCACCTCGTTGGCGCTGACCGAATCTTGGGGCTGGCCGCCGCCCTGTCCATGATTGACGCCATCACCGCCGACCTCCTCGGACGGC
>JBKJNL010000953.1:0-3519 GCA_046593615.1 Myxococcota bacterium
GACGATGGCGACAACGACGATGGCGACAACGACGATGGCGACAACGACGATGGCGACAACGACGATGGCGACAACGACGACTGCGATGATGGCGACGGCGGCACGGGCAGCGACGGCGACGGCGGCACGGACAGCGACGGCGGCACCGACGGCGGCACCGACGGCGGCACCGGCGAGATCGTCGGCGGCAGCGGCGATGAGCCCCTGCCCGGCTGAGCGCAGCTGGTCGATCCCGTGAGTGCACGACGTCCCGGGCCTGGCCGGGACGTCGTCGTTTGGGAGCCACAGATCTTTGCGTCGCCGTGCAGGGCTGCGTCGGCGTCGTTGCCGGCGTTGTCGTCGTTGTCGACGTCGACGTCGGTGAATTCTGCGCTGCAGCCGTGTCGCCGTCGCCAGCCCGCCCAGGGACAGCCCCATCTCGGCAACGACCACCCGCTGCCGTGACGTCGTCGTCGATCGCGATGCGACTTGCACCCGGTGATCGCGATGTCGACGACGTCACGCTGTGCGCGGGCTCCGTTGGCGCGCGGGCGATCGGACAGGAGCATGCCGCCATGAACGAGCCCGCTCTTCGCGTTCGCGCTCCCACCTTTGCGGCGCGCTTCGAGGCCCGCACACCGCTTGAGCGGCGGCTGCATGGATCGCTGTGGTCGTTTCGCAGCGCCGGCTGGAACGGCTTCCTCGATTTCCGCGAGCCCGGCGTCTACTTCACGCACTGGGGCTTCGGTGAATGGACCCGCGTCGGCAGCGACGACCGCACCGTCCGCCTGCAGAACGGCTACGACGCGTTCTTCTTCGTCCTCGTCTTTGACGACGACCTGACGAGCTTTCGCTGCGCGCAGACCAACCACAGCGATCCGCCGGTGGGCGACATGCTGTTCGACTACACGCAGCAGCAGCCGCCGACGCCCGCCTGGCGCTGATCGGCAGGCGCGCACCCGACGGCAGCGCCGTCCGATGCCGGTGTCATCTCGTCATCATCGCTGCCTCGTCCTGACTCTGGTCGTCGGCTGGCTGGCCGCCGATCGGGGGCGATAGGCTGTTGCGGTGTCGAAGAACGAGATCTTCTGGCTCTCGTTCTGCCTGCTGGGCGCCGCGTTTTCGGCGGTCGAGCGACGCTGGCCGGCGCGGAAGCGTGCGTCGGAGGACACCCTCCCCGCCGATGCCGCCGCCTTTTTCTTGTTTCAGTTGTTGATCTATCCGATCGCGGTTTCAATCACTGAACGCGCCCTGCCTTATCTGCACTATCCGACTGGTTTTTTGACCACCCCTCTCGCGGTCCGGGTGTTTCTTGCCTACGTGATCTCTGACTTCGGAGCCTATTGGGTCCATCGCTTGATCCACACCCGACAGCTGTGGCGGGTCCACAAATGGCACCACTCCCCCTCGTACATGTATTGGCTGGCCGGTGCGCGGGCATCACTGCCACAACAAGTGCTGTTCAACCTGCCCTATCTCGCCGTGGTCCCCCTCTTGGTTGGGGCGCCGCGCTGGGTCTTTGTGCTGCTGCTGGTGCACAGCATCTTCCAGAACAATTTCATGCATATGAACACAACCTGGCGGTCACATGTGCTCGAGTGGTTCATCGTGACCCCGCGCTACCACCATGTCCATCATGGCGTCGATGTGACGACTCATGGTGGAAACTACGGGGCCCTCTTTACTGTCTGGGACCGCATTTTTCGCACCTACAGAGATCCTGATCAGAATGCACCAGACGCGTTTGGCACCGGCACCGGCCACACCGACGTGACCGCGCGACTCATCGCCGGAATCTGAGCCCGGGTACCCCGCTCCAGGGCCGCTCGGGCCCGGGTACCCCGCTCCAGGGCCGCTCGGGCCCGGGTAACGTTCGACGGTGATCGCCGTGGACCGACTGCAAGACGCCTGGGCGTGGCTCAACGACGGGAGTCAGCTCGAGCGCGCCGACCAGGCCGTCGACGACATGGCCGCGGACCTCTTGCCTCTTGAGCGCGCGCGGGTCGCCGTTGTCCACATCGCGTTCGCCGTCGTCGCCTGCTTCGTGCTCGTGGGCGCGCTGGTGCTCATCACGATGCTGGCGATGTGGCCCGCGCTCTATTTTCAGCAGCCGTTGCTGGTCATCCCGGGGGCGCTGCCGGCCCCCGTGGTGTGGGCGGGCCTGTGGAGGGCGCGCCGCGTCTCGATGGCCTGGGTCCTGCGATCGATCACGGCGCGGGCCGTTTCGCGCGCGGCCGCGGTGCTCGATCCCGTCGCCGTGGACGGCTCACCGGTCGCCGTGCCCGTCGACGTCGATGTCGATATCGATGTCCATGGCGATGTCGATCGCAGATGACGGAGGTCGGGGCATCCGCGACGCGCCCGGGGACACGTGGGACCGGGGTGCTTTGTCAGCGATGGTCGCCGCCGGGGGTGGGCGCATGGCGGTGCTGAGATGACGGTGCTGAAGCTTGTGACGTTCCCCGCCAGCAGCGAGGTCACGCTCGGACAGCTGGGGCCGCTGTTCTTGAACGTCTGGTTCGCCGTGCCCACCGTGGCCGCCCTCGAGAAGCTGCAGACGGCCCAGCGCCAGATTCAAGGTCCGCACTGCGTCATGACGGTGCTGCAGGAGATCCCCCGCGGGCCCCTGCCCGACGAAGCCAAAGCCCTCGCCGCCCGCATCTACGAAGAGGGGCTCGAGCGGGTGCGGGCCCACGCCAACGTCGTCGAGGTCAAAGGCTTCTTTGCCGCATCCGTGCGGGCGGTGATGACCGGCAGCCAATTGTTCAAGCCCGGCGGCTACCCGATGAAGGTCTTCGCCGACGTCGATGAGGCCACGACGTGGTTGACGGCGACGACGACGACGCTGGATCCGGCCTGCACCGCCACCGCCGTGGCCCGGGCCCTGGTCGTGCTGCGCGCCCGCTGAGCTACGGTTTGGCCCATGTTTGAAACCGCCGAGCTCGGTCGCTGCCTCGACAAAGACACCTTCAATGCCCTGCAGCCCAAGCTGCGCATGCGGCTGCTCGAGGTGCAGCAACGGTTGCGAAAGGCGCAGCTGCCGGTGCACGTGCTCATCTCCGGCGTCGACGGCGCCGGCAAGGGCGAGACCGTCAACATGCTGGCGAGCTGGATGGACCCGCGCTTCATCAGCACGACGGCCTTTGGACCGCGCACCGACGAAGAAGCCCAGCGGCCGTTCTTCTGGCGCTTCTGGCGCAGCCTCGTGCCGCGGGGTCGGCTCGGGGTCTATTTCGGCTCCTGGTACACCGAGCCCATCACCGAGCGCGTCGACAGAGACCTGCGGCCGCGCGAGTTCGAGCAGCGCCTGCGGCAGATCGAGTCCTTCGAGCGAAACCTCGCCGACGACGGCGCGCTCTTGATCAAGCTGTGGTTCCACCTCTCGAAAAAGGCGCAGAAGAAGCGGCTCAACGAGCTGCATGAAGACAAGCGCACCCGCTGGCGCGTCACCGCGCAAGACCTCGAGAACCTCGAGCGCTACGACCGCTACGCCGAGGTCAGCGAGACCGCCTTGCGTTCGACGTCGACGGGCCAGGCGCC
>JBKJNL010000128.1:0-8820 GCA_046593615.1 Myxococcota bacterium
TTGTCGACTTCTTTGGCCACAGCGTCGTGGATGATGTAGCGCGACGCGATGTTGTCGTAGTTGCGGCGCAGCCAGGCGTCGAGCCAGAAGCTCTCGATGCGTACGATTTCTTTTTGCTCTTCGCCCATCGAACCCGACACATCCATCATATAGATGATGCAGGCGTTGGCTTGCGGCTTCTCTTCGATGCGCCAGGTGCGGTACCGGCGGTCGTTCTTCTGCGGGATGATGATCGGATTCGTCGGATCGTAGGTGCCCGAGGCGATCTGGCGGCGCAGGGCCTGCTTGTACGTGCGCTTGAAATGCTTGAGTGATTCCGGGCCGACCGTGTTGACGCCTGTGTACTTGATGCGGTGGGTCACGAGCTCAGAGCCCTTGGGCTCGATGCGCGGCAGCTCGAGCTCTTCACCGAGCATGTCGGCGAGCTCATCCATGGTGACTTCGACTTCGAGGCCGTGCTCGCCAGCGTCTTCGCCGGCCTTGCCGGCGCCGCCCTCGCCTTCGCCTTCTTCGCCGTCGACGGGGTCGCCGGGCTCGCCCTGCCCCTGCCCGACGCCGCCCTGCGACTTGTCGCCGAAGCGGAAGTGCGGAAGGTCGATGCGCGGCACAGGGATGGTGATCTTGTCCTTCCCCTGCTTGCCGATGAGCTCGCCCTTCTTGATGTACTGCTTGAGGTTGCTCTTGATCTTGCCGCGCACGATGTCTTTGAAGCGCGCGTGATCGTTCTGGATGCGGAGGCTCATCGGGTTCTCCCTCTCAGGTGCAGCCGTCGTCGACGGGGCGCGCGGCGTGAGTCTAGCGGCTACTCCGTCAGGCTGCCGCGCCGCAGCACCTCGTCGATGCGCCCCGACAGGGCCGTCGCGAAGCGCCACAGCAGCTTGACGCCGAGCGCGAGGTCGCGCCGGCACAGGTCCTCGAGGTGGGAGCGCTCAAAGGTCAGCACCACGCCGTCCTCGACGCACACCGACTCGAGCATGGCCGGCTTGCCGTCGAACATCTCGACGTCGCCGAAGTGAACACCGGGCTTCACGTCGAGCACATCAGCGCCCATCAGGCGCAGCGACACCCGCCCCCGCAACAGCACGTAGAACTGCTCGCCCTTCGCGCCGGCCTTGCTGATGATCTCGCCGGCGACGACGTGGCGGACGCCGGCGAGGCTGACCACCGCGCCGAGCTCGGCGTGGTTCAAGCCCTTGAACAACGACAGCGCCGACAACGCCTTTACCTTGCCCTCGACGAAGTTCTGCTCGGCGTCGACCCCATCGGGCGTGCCGTCTTTGACGCGGGCCACGACGGCGGTGGCGTTGTCGTCGCCACCGGCGGCGTTGGCGGCGGCGATGAGCTGCTGGCAGGCCTCGGGCAACGCCGCGCTCTGCAGGGCGGCGAGGATGACAGGCTCGGTCACACCCTTGCTGATGCCGTCGGAGCACAAGAAGAAGACGTCGTCGTCATAGACGTCGAGGACGTTGGTGTCGGCGCCGACGTTGGGCTGGGGACCAACCGCCTTTGTCAGCACGTTGGCCATCGGGTGGTGCAGGGCCTCTTGTTCGGTGAGGGCGCCGCGGGCGACCATCTCGTTCACGAAGCTGTGATCGCGCGTCAGATGATACAAAATATCATTGCGTTTCAAGTAGAGGCGGGAGTCGCCGACGTGGCCGACGACGGCGACGCGGCCGACCAGCAGCAGCAGCGTCAGCGTCGTGCCCATGCCGTGCTTGCCGCTCTCGCCGTCGACGGCGGCCTGGTAGACGTGTTGGCAGGCGTCCTGGATGGCGGCGTCGGCGAGGCGACACAGGCGCTGTCGAAACGCCGGGCTCTGCAGGTCACCGTTTCTCAGCTCGCCAACCCGCGGCCGAAAGAACTGGCCGACGCGGTCGATGGCGATGGCGCTGGCCACCTCGCCGGCCGCGGCCCCGCCCATGCCGTCGGCCACGACGTACAAGCCGTGGACGTCGTCGGCGATGCAGGCGTCTTCGTTGTGGTCGCGCTTCAAGCCGACATCGGTGAGCGCGGCGCTGGCAACTTGCATCAAGGCTCCTTCAACGAGGACACAGGCAGAGACGGGAGCGCGGTCAGCCCGAGGGTCGCCCGCAGCGGCTCATCGGCGACGTGGTTCTGCTGCCAGTAGGGCAGCCGCTGGCTCTTCACGAGTTGCAAGGTGGTGCCGTCGTTGTCAGCGACGCTCAGCACGCGTCGGGCACCGCCGCGCTCGACGACAATGTCGATCACGCGGACGTTGCCCAGCGCCACCCGCCAGTTGTCGGCCACGACTTCTTCGCCGGCCACTTCGACGACGACGGCCATGGCATCGGGGCCGCGGCCGGCGTCTTTGGCCGACACCATGCGCGTCACGATCGCCGGGCTGCGCTCGACGGGCTTGTGCTCAAGCCGGCTGCGCTCCAGCGACGGCTGGAACGTGGCGCCGACCGGCTTCTCCGCCAGCGACCGCGGGGGCAGCTGCGGACCCGCCAGACCCCGGGCCCACAACAGCAGCGCGTCTTCAACAAGCAGAGGTCCGCTCTCGCGCGCCACGCTGCGGCTCATGGATTCGTTGGCGAAGTACGAGCGCACGAGCTCCGATGATGCCCGGCCGTCGTCGACGTATTCGTGATAGACTTGACCGCACCACTCTTGCGCCGAAAAAGCAACCTTGATCACCGAGCCCGCGCGCATCCCGTTCAACGGCTCGAGGTTGACGAACGCGCTGGTGGCCAGGTGGTAGTCGTAGACGCCGGTCTGAAACGACGTCGTCGTGTGCAGCTTCAAGACCGGCAGCCGGTCGGCGCCGGCGGCGGCGTCGTCCTTGACCATCTTCTTTTTCGACCACGGCTCGCTGACGACGATGGCCACGACGACGCCGTCGCGGGGCTCGCCATAGCGCGTGCGGTGCAGGGCGTACGTCGAGACCTCGGCCAGGCCGTCGCTCCAGCGGTCCCAAAAAGCGCGGTCGTAGGCGCCCGGATCGAGCGCAGCGGCGGGTGCTGCGCGCGCCGTCCCGCCCGCCCCGCCCGAGAGCAGGGACCACAGGGCGGCGACGGCGAGCAGCCGGTTCATTTACCCTTGGTGTCGCCGCGGGCAAAGATCGACGCAACGAAGTTGAGCACGTCGGTCGCTGATTCTTCGTTGTACCCGTAGTTCTTGATCAAGCGCTGCTTGACGATGTCGATCTTCTCTTGCGTCTCGCGGTCGACGACGTTCGAGACGAGGGTCGTCAGCTTGATCGTGTCCTTCTGGTCTTCGAACAGCTTCAGCTCGAGGGCCCGGTGCAGGCGCTCGTTGGTGCGGTAGTCGAACTTCTTGCCGTCGACGGCGAGGGCGCCGATGAAGTTCATGATCTCCCGGCGAAAGGCATCCTTGCGGCTGTCGGGGATGTCGATCTTCTCTTCGATGGAGCGCATCAACCGCTCATCGGCGTCTTCATCTTGGCCGGTGTATTTGTTGCGAACACGCTCTTTTTGCGTGTAGGCCTTGATGTTGTCGATGTAGTTCGCACACAGCTTGCCGATGGCGTCTTCGTCAGCCGAAATCGCGCGCTGCACCTCGTTCTTGACGATTTCTTCGTACTCCTGTCGCACGATCTGCAGCAGCTCGGTGTATTTTTTTCGTTCTTCTTCGTTGGTGATCAACGAGTGGCCGCGCAGGCCGCTCTCGAGCTCATTGATGACCAGGAAGGGGTTGATGCTGCTCTCGGATTTGTCCGACACGAGCGCGTTGGAAATCTTGTCCTGCACGTAGCGGGCAGAGACGCCCTCCATGCCCTCACGGGCCGACGTCTTGCGCAGCTCCTTGACCGAGTCTTCGGTGTAGCCCGGCAGCGACTTGCCGTCGTAGAGCTTGAGCTTCTGCAGGATCGTCAGGTTGTGGCCCTTGGGCTCTTCAAGCCGCGAGAGCACCGCCCACATGGCCGCCATCTCGATGGTGTGGGGCGCGATGTGCTTCCCCTTGATCGTGGTGTTGTTGTAGTCTTTCTTGTAGATCTTGATCTCTTCCGACAGCTTCGTGATGTACGGAATATCGATCTTGACAGTGCGATCGCGCAGAGCTTCCATGAACTCGTTGTTCAAGAGCTTCTTGTATTCGGCTTCGTTGGTGTGGCCGATGATGACTTCGTCGATGTCGGTCTGCGCGAACTTCTTTGGCTTGATCTTGTGCTCCTGGGTCGCACCCAGAAGGTCGTACAAGAAGGCGACGTCGAGCTTGAGGATTTCGATGAATTCGATGATGCCGCGGTTGGCGACGCAGAATTCGCCGTCGAAGTTAAAGGCGCGCGGGTCGGAGTCGGAGCCGAACTCGGCGATCTTTCGGTAGTTGATGTCGCCGGTCAGCTCGGTGCTGTCCTGGTTCTTCTCGTCCTTGGGCTGGAACGTGCCGATGCCCTTGCGGTCCTTCTCGGAGAGCAAGAGGCGCTTCACGCGCACGTGCGAGAGCACCTTCGTGATCTCGCCCTTGTAGTGCTCCATCAGCAGCTTGAAGACGTGGCGCGAGGCCGGGTTGAGCTCGCCCTTGATCTTCAGCGACGCGCCGTCGGGTCCGGTGATGCCGAGCGCCGTCAACGCTTCTTTTCTCATCTCCTGGGGGATGAGCTTGAGCGGGTCTTCATTCATCGGGTCGGGCATCACATCGACGCCACCCGAGATGTGTGTGAGCTCTTTCGGGATGTGCCAATCAAACGTATAGAGCTTGCCCTCGTCGGTGTGCGAGTAGGCCTCGAGGCCCTTCTTCAACAGCCGGGCGATGGTCGACTTCGAGCTGCCGACGGGGCCGTGCAGCAGGATGACGCGCTTCTCGGTGCCATAGCCCATGGCCGCCGACTTGAGCACGTTGACCATGCGCATCAACGGGATGTCGAGGCCAAAGATTGCATCTTTGCCGTTGTCGATGGGGTCGTCAAAAAAGGGATAGTGAACTACCTTTTTCTTCGAGTCGATATACTCTGTACGGCCGTAGCTGATCACCATGTCGTGCACGCGCTGGAAGGCCGTGCGGGCCACGCGCGGGTCTTTCTTCACAATCTCGAGGTAGTCCTCGAACGAGCCTTCCCAGTGCAGCTCCTGGTAGCGCTGGCGGTTCTGCAGCGATGCAATCTTCGAAACGAGAGAGTCGGGCTGGCTCATGGCGACCTTTCTGCGACACGTCGGAGCACGGGTGTAGCCCCGCATGGGAACGCGCGGCAAGTCGCCCGGCGCTGAGGTGGATGAGGTGGATGAGGCTTCGCCTCTCACCCCAAGCGGCCGATCAGATGAACAACCTCGAGGAGATGGCGCAAGCGTTCAGCCCGTGTTGCCTGCACCGTCGAGCTCAGCGGCGCCGGGTTGAGGCGTCGCGAAACGCTTCGGCTGCAGCGGCAGCAGCAGGACCGCGCAACGACGAGGGCCGTCTTGCGCGGGTGCCCGCGGGTCTCCATCCCGCTGGACCGTACCCGCACCGCCTCCGCGGAGTGATAGAGGACCCCATGCATCTTGCCCTGAGCCTTCTGATGACGACGATGACGACGACGAGCGGGGCGCCGACCAGGCCCGCGACGGCAGTGACGACCGCGGTGTCTTCGGCAGTGTCGACCGCTGTGTCGTCGGCAGTGTCGTCGGCAGTGTCGACAGCGGTGTCGACCGCGGTGTCTTCGGCAGTGTCGACCGCGGTGTCTTCGGGAGTGTCGACAGCTGTGTCGTCGGCAGTGTCGTCGGCAGTGTCGGTGGCAGCGACGACAGCTGGGTCGGCGGCAGTGTCGACGCCGGTGTCGACGCCGGTGTCGACGCCCGTGGTCGCGCCGATTGCCAACCCGGCTGGGCCCGCCGCCGAGCCGACCCTGGTGCGCAAGAGCCGGGTCTTTGTGGCCGCCAACGGCGACGAGGCCAACGTCGACGTCATCGTCGTCACCCCCGCCGCCGGTCGCGGGGCCGAAGACGGCGAGCTGTTGGCCAACGCCGCCCTCGACGAAGTGCAGCGCGTGCTGGTGTTGTTCGACGCCGGCCGCGACGGCGGACCGCTGGCCCGCTTGAACCAGGGCGCGGGCAAAGAGGCCCTCGTCATCGACCCCGAGGTCTTCGAGGTCCTCGGCGCCCTGCACCGCATCGCCAAGCTCAGCAAGGGCGCGTTTGACGTCACCGCTGCCGCCTACGACGACGCCTGGGCCTTTGGCGCGCCCGAGTCCCGCCCACGACAGGCCCAGACCCCGGGTTCCCCCAGACCGGGTTCCGCCGGCGGACCACAGACGCCAGCCACGGCGCCCGCCGTTGCCGACGCCGCGCCCCACGAGCCGCCGCAAAAGGTCGAGATCGATCGGTTGCGCCAGCTCGTCTCTGTCGAAGACCTCGTGCTCGACCCCGTGGCCCGCACCGCGCGCTTGAAGAAAGCCGGCGCGCGCGTCGACCTGCACGCGGTCATCAAGGGCTACGCCCTCGACCGCGCCCGGGCGGTGCTGCTGGGCCGCGGCGCGTCCGACTTCGTGCTCTCGTGCGGCGGCGACGTCGTCGTCAGCGGCGCCAAGGGCACGCGCCCGTGGATGGTCGGCGTGCAAGACCCCCGCGCGCCCGGCCCGTTCCTGGCCCTGCCGGTCGACGTCAAGAGCCTCGGCGGCGCGGTGATGACCAGCAGCGACAACGAGAGTTTTTTCCTGGCCTCGGGCGTCCGCTACCACTCCATCCTTGACCCCCGGACCGGCCTGCCCGCGACGCGCAGCCGCAGCGTCACCGTGCTGCACGACGACGCGCTCGTCGCCGACGCCCTGTCGCGCGCGGTGTTCGTGCTCGGTGACAAGGAGGGCCTGAAGCTCATCGAGCGGCTGCCGGGGGCCAACGCCGTCGTCGTCACCGCCGACAACCGCGTGGTCTTGAGCAAGGGGCTGCAGAAGCTGGCCACGGCGCAGGCGCTGCAGCAGCGGCCGCCCACCGACGGACCCTGACCCCGTGAGCACGGCGCGCCCCGTCTTCATCGACCACATCGGCACGCTCGCCACCATGGACGGCAGCGGCCCCCACGGCCTCGGCCTCGTCCACGACGCCGTCGTCTGCTGCGTCGACGGCGTCATCGACCACGTCGGCGTCCGCGGATCCTGCGTCGCCCCCGCCGGCGCCCACGTCGTCGACGCCAGCGGCGGCGCGGTGCTGCCGGGGCTCGTCGACTGCCACACCCACGCGATGTTCCTCGGTGATCGCAGCGACGAATTCGCCCGGCGCGCGCGGGGCGAGAGCTACGCCGCGATCGCCGCCGCGGGCGGTGGCATCCGGTCGACGATGCGCGCGGTGCGGGCCGCGTCCGTCGACGACCTCGTCGACGCCACCCGCCCGCGCTTGTTGGCCATGCAGGCCCAGGGCGTGACCACCGTCGAGATCAAGAGCGGCTACGGGCTCTCGGTCGATGACGAGCTCAAGATGCTGCGCGCGGTGCGCGCCCTCGCGGGTGAGTTGGTGGGTCGGCTGCACATCGAGCCGACCCTGCTGGCCGCCCACGCGGTGCCCCCCGAAGAGGCGTCGTCGACGTCGTGGACCACGCGCATCGTCGAGGAGCTGCTGCCGCTCGTGGTGGCCGAGCGCCTGGCGACATCGTGCGACGTCTTTGTCGAAGGCGGATCGTTCTCGGTCGACGACGGCCGCCGACTGCTGCTGGCAGCGCAGGGGCACGGCCTCGCGGTGCGCGTGCACGCCGAGCAGCTCTCGTGGCAGGGCGGGGCGCGTCTGGCCGCCGCGCTGGGCGCGCTGTCGGCCGGTCACCTCGAGCACGTCACCGCCGACGACGCCAAAGCCCTGGCCGACGCCGGCGTCGTCTGCGAGGTGCTGGCGCTCGCCCAGGTCTTTCTGAAGGGACAGCGGGCGATTCCCGGGCGCCTGTTGGCCGACGCCGGCTGCGTCGTCGCCGTGGCCACCGACTTCAACCCCGGCACGGCCATGTCGACGAGCCTGCCGTTGGCCGCGGGCCTGTCGGTCACGCAGAGCGGGCTGTTCGCCGAAGAAGCGCTGCGGGCCATCACCGTGGGCGGCGCCCGCGCGCTGGGCCTCGGCGACCGCGGCGTCGTGCAAAAGGGCAAGCGCGCCGACCTGTTGGTGCTCGAGGCCGCGAGCCCGCTGGCCCTCGTGTACCGCTGGACCGAGAACCTGACCCGCGCCGTCGTCGTCGGCGGCCAGATCGCCGTGCAGCGATCGCCGTGAATCGATCGCCGTGCCTCGATCGGGGATGGATCTGATCCTGCCGGGCCAGCGAAGTGATGCCGAACCTGCTCCGCGAGGTCCGCTGAACATCATCGGGCGCGCAGCAGCCATCTCCCCCGCCCCTCTTCCGCGGGCGCGGCCGTGACCATGCCGAGCACCGAACATGAAGGCCGCTGCGGCTCACCATTGATCACATCTTTCTGCGCGCCAGCAGGAAGCCGCTCACCATGATCCGCAGCGTTCTGAAGCCACGCCAGATCACTTCCCACCCGGGGTCACCGTTGTTCTTGAGGTGGCCGCCCAAGCCCGCGATGGCCTTGAGGGCGTCGCGCATCGTTGCGTTGGTGTGGAGGCCTTGTGCCTCCAGCACTTCGAGCTCAATCTCGCTCACCATCGTCGACGCGGGTGGACTCTCGTCGTCCCGACCCCATGTCCGCATCACGAGCAATCGCCAGGCGATGACGGCGAAGACCGAGAGCGCGCGGAGCATGCCGGCGTAGCTCCCCAGTTGCCGGCTCTCGTAGTCGCAGCCGCTCTTGAGGGCCTTGAAGTACTCCTCGATCACCCAGCGGGCACGGTAGCTGTCGACAACGAATTCAATCTCTGCGCTCGTCGTCGTGGGCTCGGTCGTGAGCAGAAGCCACTCGACCGGCTCTTCTCCGTCTGGATAATCGACCTC
>JBKJNL010000142.1:0-3297 GCA_046593615.1 Myxococcota bacterium
GCTCCAGGCCCGCTCGGGCCCGGGCCCGAGCGGCCCTGGAGCGGGATGCCCGGGTCGGGGACCGACGGGTCGAAGAAGCACAGCCCGTCGATGCCGTGCAGCTTGCGCCAGTCCTGTTTGCTGGCGATGTGGTCGCACAGCTCCTTGAAGGTCTCTTCACCCTCGCCGAGGGCGATGGCGTCGATGATGTCGACGTGGTGGAAGTCACCGGGCGCGAGGCTCGGGTGGTGGCCGCCGACGACGCAAAACACCTTGTCCTGGCCGAGCGTGTTCTTCGCGCACTGCAAGATGGCCATCGCCTGGTAGCTGTCGGTCGTCATGCAACTGACGGCGACCAGGTCGGGCCGGAAGGCCAACAGCTCTTTGTTGAGGTTGCCGTCGGGCTCGAGGCGCAGATCGAGGATGCGGCACTCGTGCTCGGGGACCACCGCCGCCAGCGACGTGAACGCAGCCGGCTCGCTCAGCCAGATGGCGTTTTCGAGGCCGAGGCGACCAGGCTCAAACGGTGCTGGCTGCACGAAGAGAATGCGCATCCTGGGTGATCTCCGGAAGAGCCCGTCGTCTACCGCGCGCGCCCCGACCTGGACAGCGCCCCCACCGCATTGGAAAGAGCGATCGGTCGCTTGCGGGGGTCGCCGGCGAGGCCGGACCATCGCTCTCCACATGCCCCTTTCGCACCGACGACGGCTCTGGCGGCTCCGGTGGATGGCTGCGGCGTTTGGCACCGTGCCCGCGGGTGCGGTGGCCGGCTTGTTCGTCGTGTTGGTTCTGGGGCGCGGGCCGCCGCGGTTGGTGACGCTGAAGCGCGCGACCCGGACGGCTATTTCGCCGCTGTCTCGTCGGACGGCGCCATGGTGTTCCACAGCTCCGCGGTGCGCGCGCGGATGCGCCGGTCGAGGTTGTCTCCCAGCGCCCGTTGGTCGGCCACGGGGTAGAGCGCGATCGCGAACAACGACTGTTCAAGCCCGGCGCCGTCTTTTCCGCGCGCCGCGGCTTCGGTCTTTGCTGGCACGTCGGTGGTGGTCCACATCAGCACCGTGAGGATGTCGTCCTGGTAGGCGGACAAAGACGGGGCTTTTTCGAGTCTTTCCATCTGGTCTTCGGCGCCGTTGATGCGCCCGAACACAATGCACGGGTGCTCGGAGCAGTCCACGCCGTCGACGGACCCCGGCACCCTCGTTTGCGGAAACGCCTGTTGAACGGCGGTCGTGAGCGCGGCCTGCGCAAAGCGGGGCTCCGGGTTGTCACGCTTCTGAAGCAGCGTGCCTTCGCGTTCGACGCGGATGTCTTCGATGGTCGCGAGCTCGGCCTCCCGCTCCTTGAGGTGGTCGGCGCAGCGCTGCGCAAAGGTGACGACCTCGCGGCACGCCGCCTCCGCGGGTGCGCTCGGCGGCGTCGTGGGCGCGTCGCGGGCCGGAGAGAGGCGCGACGGTCGGGTGACGACGACACGCGGCTCGTGGGTCGGCGACTTGCGCTGTTGCACAAAGGCCCGCTCGGAGGCGGCGGCGTCGGCTTCTTCTTCGTCGTCGTCGGCTTCGACGCTGAAGCGGCCGGCACAGAAGCACGCAACGGCAATCACGACGCAGACGACGCAGACAAGGGCAGTGCGCATGGGCCTGTGTAGCGCGCGTGACCACCACCGCGAGCGACGACGGGACCGGCTCGCTGCTGGCTTCGTGCACCGGGTCTGACCATGCTGCTCACATGCCCCTCTCGCAGCGACGACGGCTCTGGCGGCTGCTGTGGATGGCCGCGGCGTTCTTCACCGTGCCCGCGGGTGCGGCGGCCTCTTTGTTCGTCGTCGAAGCCGTCACCTGGCGCGGCGTCGTCTTTGGCCTGGCCGGTCTGCTCGCCGCCGCGGCCAGCCTGCGCTGCGCCTCGAGCCGCGGCCGCGACCACGACGTGCAAGCCGCCGTCGTCGGGGCCTGCGCCGTCGTCGCCGTCGTCGTCTTGTGGATCGCTGCGCCCGCCGCCCCCGCCGCCGCTGCGCCCGGCGACGCCCGGGGCGCGCGCGTCGTGGTGCGCTCGGTGTGGCAGCGCGGGGCGCCGACGGCGTCGCCGGCCTGGTGGATCCCCGAGATCGACCAGATCGCCGTCGGCGCCATTGCGGCGGCGATGGTCGATCCGATCCTCACCCTGGCCCGGGGGCGGGGGATCCAGAAACAAGTGGTGCGCGGCCAACTTGAGCTTCTACAAGACAGTGAAATCGCCGGTTTCGGCAACGCCCTGCACCCGATGTGGACCTTTGGCGGCGGCCACCGCTACGAGATCCTGCCTCCTGTCGGCGAGGAGCGGCCGGGCGCTGTGATCTTCTTGCATGGCAGTGGCGGCAATTTCCAGTTCTATCTGCTGTTGTGGAAGCGCATCGCTGCCGACAACAACCTGATTGTCATTCTTCCTTCTCATGGCGTGGGCAACTGGGACCGGGGCGGGCTGCCGATCATCGAAGAGGCCCGCCAGGCGGCGCTCTCTCACGGCGCCGATCCCGCGCGCATCGTGCTGGCCGGGCTGTCCAACGGCGGCAAGGGCGTGACCCGCGCGCTGGTCGCCGGGCCCGCGTCTCCCGCTCCCGGGCCGCTCGGGCCCGAGCGGTGGGCCGGCGCGGTGCTGTTGTCGGCGGTGTCGGAGAAGTCCGTGTTGTCGTCGTCGTCGTGGGCTTGCGCCGGCAAGCCGGTCTTGCTGCTGCACGGTGGCCAGGACGATCGCGTCTACGCCTGGGTCGCGGTCGAAGCGGAAGCCGCGCTCACCGAGCACGGCTGCGTCGTCGAGCGGCCGCTCGCCCCCGGGCGCGACCATTTCTGGGCGCTTGAAGATCCAGCCGAGACCGCGGCCCTGGTGTCGTCGTGGTGGCAACGCCACTTGCTGGTGCCGGGGGCCGCGGCCCGCGGTCATTGAGCGCGAACGACAGACCCATTTCGCCATTTCGCTGTGGCGGTCGGTGCGCGCGAGGCCTCTCCGTCAAGCGACCGATGACCGCTCCGACGATGGGCCGAGGTGTGATGACTTCTGGCCCGGCCTGCTGGGGCCTATCGACCCTCATGCGTTTCACCTCCGTCTTTGCCGGGCCTTCTTCGCTCTCGCTCGTGTTCGCGCTGGTGTCGTGCGGCGGTGCGCCAGCCCCGGTCGACGTGCCAGACGGGACCGGAGAGGGCCAAGGCAGAGGCGGTGAAGGAGAGGGCGAAGACGCCACCGTCGGCGAAGGCGAAGGCGAAGGCGAGGGCGAAGGCGCCAGCGTCGGCGAAGGCGAAGGCGAAGGCGAGGGCGAAGGCGAAGGCGAAGGCGAAGGCGAAGGCGAAG
>JBKJNL010000281.1:0-4507 GCA_046593615.1 Myxococcota bacterium
GTGGGCGTCGTCGCCGGCGTCGTGGTCGTCGGCGTGTCGGACGGCTCGAGGTCTTCTTCCTGGGACAGCGCCGGCGAGGCGGCCAGGCCCAGCGTCAGGCCCAGCGTCAGGAGCGGAATGGCGAGCGAGGCGAGGAGAGAGCGCAACATGCTGGTGGTCCTCATTGGATGGTCTGCACGACGGTGTTGAGCACGGCGCCGGTGTCGTCTTCGCCGCCGCCGAGAAAGAAGAACGCGCTCTCCTGGGCGGTGCCGATGAAACGCCGCGGCACCAACATGCCGCCGCCGCCCAGCCCGTTCCAGTTGTCGAGGGTGGGCGCGTTGTCGATCAGCACCGTCGAGACGTCGTTGTTCGAGGCGCCGCCGTTGGCGCCCCCGAACAAGAACAAGAAGCCGTTGGCGCTGAAGCCGCCGGCGCCGGAGCGGGCCGGGTTCGGGTCGCTCTCGAGCGTGAGCGCCGCGAGGTCGCCGTTCACGCCGATCTTGGCCCCCTCGACGACGCCGGCCAGGGTGCCGTTGCCCCGCCGCCCGCTGGTGAAGAACACGAAGCTGTCGGTGCCGGCGGCGGGGGTGTCGGCGGGGGTGATGGCCAACCCCACCAGCTCGGCGCGGGGCACGCTCAACGACGCCGTCAGCGGCCGCCACGTCGAGATGGACTGCCGACCGTCCGCGGCGATGGTGATGGTGGCCACCTCGCCGCTGCCGACGACGACGCCGGCGGTGGTGCGGCCGCCCGCGGCATAGAGGAAAAACTGCGCGGCGTTGGTCGGGTTCGGCACAGCGACGGTGGCGTGGGCCGCGCGCGGCACCAACAGCGACGACACCGCGTGCCACACGCCGGTCGATCCCGCCGGCAAGGGCGGCGTCGCCCCGATGACCGTGGCCGGCGTCGTCGGGCCGCCGTCGTCGACAAACGACGTGCCGGTGGTGGTGGTCAAGAGCTCGAGGCGCTCGGGGCCGACGTCGGGCACGGGCGACCGGTAGAGGCGGTAGCCGCTGGCGCCGGGCACGGCCTGCCAGGTGAGCTCGAGCACCAGGCGGTCGTCGCCGAGGTCGGGCAGGTCGACGTTGAACAGCTCGCCGCCGAGGGATTCACCGCCGGGGTTGTCGGCGTCGCTCAGCGGGAACACCGCGGCCACCCGGTAGATCCACAGGCCCACCGGCAAGCCCTCGGCGACACCGTCGACGACCACGCCGAGGTTGGCGCTGAGGTCGAGGATCTCGGGCCCGGCCAGCGGGTCGAGGATCTGGGCCCGCAGCACCGTCGACTGCGCGCCCGCGCCGTTGTCGCCGCCCACGACGTAGATGTAGCGGCCGACCGTGGCCACGCCGGCCTGCGTGCGCGGGCTCGGGGTCACGACGCCAGCGACGACGGCGTTTTGCAGGGTGTTTCGCTGCAAGGTCCAGGCGCCCATCTCGCCAAAGGCATCAACGGGCGCGGCCTCGACGCTGGTCTTGGCCGAGGCCACGGCGCCGGCGTCGCCGCCGATGGCGTAGACGAAGCGGCTGGTGTCGGTGGGGCGGCCGGCGGCAAAGACCGGCGCGCGGCGGGCCTCGACCATCGGCGAGGCCGGGCGCCACTCGTTGAGGTTCTGCGACGAGGTCTTGAACGACAGCGCCGAGAAGCGGGCAATGGCGCCGTCGGGGTTCTCGACGACGACGACGCACACGGCGCCCGCGGGGATGCCGGTGCCGTCGACGGTGACGTCGAGAGACGTGGCCGTCGCCGTGGTCACGGTGATGGCCCCGGTGACAACCAGGGGTGCACCGGTCGTGAAGTCCTGGCACTCGAGGTCGACGGTCGGGCCGGCGACGGCGAAGTTGGCGCCAAAGACCGTGACGTTGCTGACGCTGTTGGCGTCGAGGCTGCCCGGGGCCACCGAAGTCACCCGCGGCGGCTCGGCCACGGTGACCGTCAGGGCGGCCGACAACAGGCCCACGGCACCCGACGGGTTGACGACGACGACGTCGTAGACGCCGGGGCCGGCGCCGGTGACGACGGCGTTCAAGGTGTTGGCGTCGACCAGCTCGACGGCGCGCAAGGCCAGGGCCGTGCCGGTGCCGTCGGAGGGGGTCAGATAGACCTGCGGCACGTTCTCGAAGCCCTCTTGCCCGGCGGGGATCGGGTCGAGGGTGCGCAGCGTGACGCTGGTCGGCACCGTGGGCGACGCGAAGCCGGGGTCGATGCTGCCGATGGCCAGCGTCAGGGCGTCGGTGACCTCGAGCGCGCCGTCGATGACGCTGCGGCACTGGAACTCGCTGGTGACACGCACCGCGTAGTCGCCGGGCGTGAGCCCGTCGGGCACCGTCGCCAGCACCCGTCCGTCGCGGCCGCTGTCGGCAAAGGCCAGGGCGGTGGCGGCGCCGCTGGCGTCGACGATCTCGACCGCCGCGGGCAGGCTGGCCAGTCCGCTGGCGAACACCGTGGCCTCGATGGCGATGCCGTTGAAGGTCACCGGCGGGTTCACGAAGAACACCAGCGGCGTCGGGTTGACGGTCAGCGAGAGGTTGCTGGCGGCGTCGCAGCCGGTGCCGTTGGAGACGCTGATCGGGTAGTCGCCGGCCGGCAGCCCGGCGTCAAACGTGACGGTCAGGGTCGTGCCGTCGGCGTTGGCCACCTGGCTGTCGGGCACGCGGTCGCCGATCAACACCGTGCTGGCCGTCGACAAACCCGTGCCGATGATCGTGAAGCTGCTGGCGACATCGCTGCAGATGGCCTCGGGCAACACCGCCGTCACCGTCGGCGGCGACAGCAGGGCAAAGGGCGCCGACGCCGTGCCGAAGCAGCCGGGCAGGTCGGGGTTGTCGACGACGATGTCGAGGTCGCCGGCGGGCAATCCCGTGGCGTCGATCTGCAGAGCAAACGACGTGCAGCTCTGCACGGTGCGACCGGGCACATCGGTGACGGCCACGCAGCCGGCCGGTGTCACAGGGCGGACCGCGCCTTCGACGGTGACGACGAACGAGGCGCCGTCGACGACCAGGAAGTCACGGCCGGCGACCACGACGTCGACCACGCTGGCGCCGACGACACACACGCCCTCGGGCGTGACGCTGGTGATGACCGGGGCCGGGGCCACGGCGAACAAGGTGTCGTCGTTGCCGGCGCAGGCGTCGGGGCCGGGGTTCGTGACCGCGACGTCGACGGCGCCGCTGGGCAGCGTCGTGGCATCGACGCTAACCGTGAACGAGGTGCAGCTCTGCTGAACGACGCCTGCGACACCGACGTCGACGTCGACGCAGCCGGCGGGGGCGCCCACCACGGTGCCGGCCACGCCGCCGACCGTGACGGTGAAGACCTCGCCGTCAAGGATGGCGAAGCCGTCGCCGCTGACGTCGAGGGTGATGGCGCCGCTGCCCTCGCAGACGCCGGCGGGGTCGACGGCGCTCAAGAGCGGCACCGGGTCGACGCGCAAGAACGCGCGGCTGTCGACGTTGCAGCCGGCCGGGGCCGGGTTCTCGACGGCGATGGCCACGCCGCCCACCGGCAGGGTGGCGGTGTCGACCGAGATCGAAAACGTCGTGCAGCTCTGCACGACGGGGACGCCGGCGCCGCCGACGCCGCCGTTGACCGTGATCGGGGTGCAGCCGCCGGGCACCGGCGTGACCGCGGCGCCGTTGAGAGCGACGCTAAAGGCCACGTCGTCGATGACGAGGAAGCCGCTGCCGGTGACGGTGAGCTCGACCACGCCGGCGTCGGCGCACACCGCGGCCGGGCTGACGCTGACAATGGCCGGCGGCGGCACCACCACGACATCGATGTTGTCGTCGACGCTGCTGCAGTCGGCGGGGGCCGGGTTCTGCAGGGCGATGGCCTGCGGCCCATCTTCGAGAGAGCCCTGCAGCAGGGTGACCGTCAGGCTGTCGCACACGCTCGCGGCCTGCGCGGCCTGGGGGATGTCGACGCAGCCGCCGGGCACAGGCACCACGGCCGCGCTGCCGACGGTGACGGTGGGGACGGCGCCGTCGACGACGAGGGCGCCGCGGGCGCCGATGGTGATCGTGCGATCGCCCTGGTCGAGACAGAGCAGCGGCGGGTCGACGTTCAGGACATGGGGGCGCTCGACGACGGCCAGGGCCTGGGCCGAGCTGACGGTCTGCTGGTCGGCCAGCGTCACGGTGAGGTCGTAGAGGCCCTGGGGCAGCGGGCCGTCGGCGTCGCCGAGGTCGACGCTGTCGAGCACGCGCAGGGCCATCTCCTGCTGGCTCGTCCACGACAGCAGGTCGGCGTTGTCGCCGCCGCGGGTGCCGCTGACGGCGATGACGTCGGCGCCGTCAGCGCTGGCGCTGCCGTCGAGCTCGGCGGCCCGGGTCAACGCGAGCGCGGGCAGCACGACCTTCGGATCGTTTGGGACATCGACCGTGGTGGGCGAGAGGCCATCGCCGCGCAGCACGAGCGCGGTGCCTTCG
The DNA here is from genome assembly GCA_046593615.1 of Myxococcota bacterium. Classification (GTDB taxonomy): domain Bacteria; phylum Myxococcota; class UBA727; order UBA727; family VGSZ01; genus VGSZ01. Next base: position 4,410 of record JBKJNL010000281.1, read on the forward strand.
GGGCCGTTTTGTTCCTGACAGACGAGCCCGGGAGAAAACGGCGGGCTCAAAAGCGTCGGCTCGGCCTCGACGATGAAGGTCGGCTCGCAGGCCACGAA
>JBKJNL010000294.1:0-2666 GCA_046593615.1 Myxococcota bacterium
GTCGCCGGCGGCGTCATGGCCGCCTACGTCGGCATGCTGCGCACGAGCTTCGACGACATCGCCGGCCACCTGTTGGCGGCGAGCGTGATGGGCGCGCCGGCGTCGTTGGTCATGGCCAAGATCTTCGTGCCCGAGCGCGACGTCCCCGAGACCCTGGCGGGCAAGCCCGTCGACCTGCCGAAGATCGACGCCAACATCCTCGACGCCGTGTCGCGCGGCACCTCCGAAGGGTTGCTGCTGGCGATGAACGTCGGCGCCATGTTGATCGCCTTCACGGCGTTGATCGCGATGCTGAACGCGCTGCTCGGGTTGTCGGTCTACGTCGGCTTGCCGCTCATCACGCTTGAGCAGATCTTCGGTTGGGTCGGCGCGCCGCTGGCCTTTGTGCTCGGCGTGCCGTGGGACGACTGCGTCACCGTCGGCGGCCTCATCGGCACCAAGACCGTCGTGAATGAATTTGTCGCCTACCAGAGCCTCGCCGGCATCCTGCACCAGCCCGCGGGCCAGGGGCTGCACCACGGCGTCAGCGTCGTCATCGCCACCTACGCGCTGTGCGGCTTCTCCAACTTCGCCAGCATCGGCATCCAGATCGGCGGCATCGCGGCCATGGCCCCGGGACGGCGACAAGACGTGGCCGCGCTCGGCCTCAAAGCGATGTTCTGCGGCTCGTTGGCCACGTTCCAGACGGCGGCCATCGCCGCCATGGTGCTGTGATTCCGTGCCCGCGCAGGCGCCCCTTTCTTTCGCTGCGCATGAGCGGCTGCGCATGAGCGGGCGCGCATGAGCGGGCGCGCATGAGCTCAGGGCTGGCCGTCCCGCGCGTGGTCATCGCCGCCGTCGCCGGCCTCGCCACCGGCGCTGTCATCGCCGCCGCTCGGCGCCGAAGCGCCGGGCCCGACATCGACGCCCAGGTCGAGAGCGACCTCGTCATCGAAGACAGCGGCGGGGCCGTGGAGCAGGTCGAGCGCGTGTTGGTGCGGCTGCACCGCGGACGACCGCAGACCCAGCGCTTCGACGTGCGCATCGTCTGGCTCAGCCGCGAGGCCGCGTTCACCACGCCGTCGCGCACCATCACGGTGACGCGCGCGCTGCTCGATCGACCGGGCATGGACGACGCGACCACGGCCTTTGCCCTGGCCCACGAGATGGCCCACCACGACCTCGGCCACCTCGCCACCGGCACCGGCATCGCCCACGCGCTCTTGATCACGCGCAGCGCCGAAGCAGCCGCCGACGACGCCGCCTTCGACCACTGCGTGCGCGCCGGCTACGACGCCGCTGCCGTGCTGCGGCTGTTCGACATCCTGTCGATGTGGGCGCAGGACGACGGCGCCACCGACGACGCCTTTGACGACGTCGCCGGCGCCGGCTTGTTCGCGAAGCTCTCGCGGCACCCGCCGGCGCTGGCGCGCAAGGTCCGCTTGCAACGGCGCGTCGTGCCCGCGCCGCCCAGACCCGAGCGGTGACGGCCAGTCGACAAGGCAACCCGCGACCAGAGAGAGTGCGCCCATGACATTCACCCCCGAGCCCCTCGGCCACGCCCACGTCGCCGCCGCCGCCGCCTTTATCGCCGACCGCTTCCGCACGTCGCTGCCGGTGGCCGCCGCCGGCGTGGTGCTCGGCTCGGGCCTCGGTGCTGTGGCCGACGGCGTCATCGCCGACGGCGGCGGCGCGGCCATCGAATACGGCGCCATCCCGCACTTCCCGACGTCGTCGGTCGAGGGGCACAAGGGCCGCCTCGTCTTTGGCAAGGTCGGCGACACGCCGGTGCTGCTGATGCAAGGCCGCGTGCACCGCTACGAGGGCTACCCGGCGTCGTCGGTGGTGTTCCCCATCCGCGTGTTGCAGGCGCTCGGCGTGCGCAAGCTCATCGTCACCAACGCCGCTGGTGGCCTCGGCGACGGCTTCCGCGCCGGCGACCTGATGATGATCGAAGACCACCTCAACATGACCGGCGACAACCCGCTGTCGGGCAAGAACGATGCGCGCTTCGGCCCGCGCTTCCCGGACATGAGCGAGGCCTACAGCCGCCGCCTGCGCGCCGCCCTCGTCGACGTCGCAAAGGCGCGCGGCGTCGAGCTGCAGAAGGGCGTCTACGCCGGCCTGCTGGGCCCCTCGTACGAGACGCCCGCCGAGATCCGCATGCTCAAGACGCTCGGCGCCCACGCCGTCGGCATGTCGACCGTTCACGAGGTCATCGCCGCCAGCCACATGGGCATGGAGGTGCTCGGCATCTCGTGCATCACCAACCTGGCCGCCGGCCTGTCGGGCACGAAGCTGTCGCACGACGAGGTCAAAGAGACGGCCACCCGCGTCGAGCAGGAGTTCTCCGGGCTGATCCTCGACGTGCTGCCCCGCCTCTGAGCCGGCGCCAGACCCGCAGGTGGGAGATGTAACCTTGGGCGATCATCCGACGGCTAAAGGCGGAACTCCTCGGAAGTGCGTGCGATAATTCACCCATGTCGCGCCTGCCCCGTCTGAACTTGCCCCGCCTCTCGCTGTCGCTCGTCGCTCTCGCGCTCGCAGCGCTCTGGGGCTGCCAGTGCGAGGAGACCCTCGGCGACGTCCCCGGCACCTTGAGTGGCGTCGCCTGCAACGACGTCGGCGGCCAACCGCTGCCCTCGGCGGTGGTGACCTTCGACGGACCGGTCAGCAAGACCGCCGCC
>JBKJNL010000999.1:0-8269 GCA_046593615.1 Myxococcota bacterium
GGCTCGCTGCCGCTGCCGACGATGCCGACCTTGATCATCGCCGGCGACGGCGGACCCCGGTTCGCCCGCACGCCCTGGCACGGCGCGCCCAACGACGGCGTCGTCGGCGTCGACGAGACCCGGCTGCCCGGCATCGAGACCGTTGTCGTCGACGCCATCCACACCCTGATCATGAACCAGCGCGACGTCGCCGGCTTGACCCTGCGCTTCCTGGCCGACGGGCCAACAGAGCCGACCGGCGCGGGCTGAGATGTTCGGCGTTCCGACCGCCGCCTCGCTTGCCAAGATGCTTCTGTAAGCAGCCGCCGACGTCGCGGGCCGATGCCTGTTTTGCGGCTTTGCCACGTCTTCGTAGGCGACTCGGTCGACGGATCCCTGCACCAACTCTGGGGGCTTGAACGGATGTACAGGTAGAGGGAGTCTGCCGCCCATGCTTTCGCATTTGACCGTGAAGAACGTCGCGCTGATCGACCACATCGAGCTCACGTTGCAGCCCGGGCTCACCGTGGTCACCGGCGAGACCGGCGCCGGTAAGTCGATCCTCGTCGAGGCCCTGCTGTTGCTGCTGGGCCAGCGGGCCTCCGCCGACGTCGTCCGCAGCGGCGCCAGCGAAGGAGTCGTCGAAGCCCAGTTCTGCTTGTCGGGCGAGCCCGCGCGCGAGGTGTCGGCGGCGCTGGCCGACTACGACCTGCCGCCCCTCGAAGACGGCACCCTGGTGTTGCGCCGCGTGGTCTCGCGCGAAGGGCGCCACAAGCAGCAGGTGAACGGAGCGCTGTGCACCGTCGCCCAGCTCAAGGCCGTCGCCGAGCCCCTCGTCGATTTCACCGGGCAGCACGCCCACCAGCAGCTGCTGCGGCCGGCGGCGGCCCTGCCGATGCTCGACGGCTTCGCCGGCGCCGACGACGACGTCGCCCTGATGGGCCGGGCGTTTTCGTCGGCCGCGGCGGTTGCCGCCGAGCTAGCTGGCCTGCGACTGAAAGAGGCCGAGAAAGAACGCCGCCTCGACGTGCTGCGGTTCTATCTCGACGAGATCGACGCGCTGTCGCCGCAGCCCGGCGAAGACCAGAGCCTCGAGATCGAGCGGCGTCGGCTGGCGAACGCGTCGCGTCTGCGCGAGTCGCTCGGCGAAGTGCGCTCGCTGCTCGGCGTCGACAGCCACGGCGACGACGACGCGCTCACCAAGGCCCAGCAGGCTTTGACCGTGCTGAAGAAAGCCGAACGCGACGACGCGACGCTGTCGCCCATCGTGCGCTCGCTCGACGAAGCCGTGACCCTGCTCGACGACGTGGCCCGCTCCCTCGCCCGCCATGGTGACGTCGACGACGATCCGGCGCGGCTGTTGTCGGTCGAGGATCGCCTCGATGCCCTGAAGCGCGTCATGAAGAAGCACGGCGGCGACGTCGACGCGGTGCTGCGGGCCCGCCAGGTGTTGCTGGACGAGCGCGTGCTCCTCGACGACGCCGCCTCGCGCATCGGCGTGCTCGAGCTGCAGCTCAAGCGTGACGTCGAAGCCGCCGCCGTCGTCGCCGACCGCCTCAGCGCGGTCCGCACCCGCGCCGCCGTCGAGCTGGCCCGCGCCGTCGAAGCCGAGCTGCCGTCGCTCGGCATGCAGAGCGGCCGCATCGAAGTCCGCGTCGAGCCCCTGCCCTTCGCGCCCGCGTCATCGTCGTCGTCGTCGTCGTCGTCGTCGGATTCGGTGTCGCCGGTGTCGGCGCTGCAGTCGCCGTCGTCGTCATCGGCCAGCGCGGTGCGCCGGGCCGATGGGCGGCCGCTGACAAAGACCGGCGGCGATCGCGTCGAGCTGTTGTTCACGGCCAACGCCGGTGAGCCGCCGGCGCCGTTGTCAAAAGTGGCCTCGGGCGGCGAGCTCTCGCGCGTGTTGTTGGCGGTGAAGCGCGTGCTGCTGGCCGGCGACCCGGTGCCCGTCAGCGTGTTCGACGAGGTCGACGCCGGCGTCGGCGGCGCCGTCGGCGAAGCCATCGGCGAGAAGCTCGAGGCCCTGGCCGCGATGTCGGTCACGGGCCGAGACGGCGCGGGCGTCGTCGGCCGCGATCGCCAGGTCTTGTGCATCACCCACCTGCCGCAGATCGCCTGCCGCGGCGACGGCCACCTCGTCGTCGAGAAGGGCGTGGCCTCGGGGCGCACGGTCTCGCGCGTGCGCGAGGTGTCGGGCAACGATCGCGTCGACGAGCTGTCGCGCATGCTCGGCGGCAAAGAAATCAGCGCCGCCACCGTCGAGCACGCCCGCGACATGCTCGAGCGCGCCCACAAGGCCCGCCTCGTGGCCCGCGCGCCCAGGCCCGCCGCGATCGCGACGACCTCGACGACCGCGATCGCGGCGACGCTTGCCACACCGACTGCGACCGCAACGCCCGATGACCCCGACGGCGCCGACAAGCGCAAAAAGACCACAAAGAAGCGGGTCGGCTGACCTGTCTGCCAGCAGCGGCGGTCGGCGTCGCTTGACGGGGCCCCTGCGCGGCCCGATGAAGCTGCGGTGTCGCTCTGGCTCGTCTTTGACACCTCGTGCCCCACCGCTGTCGTCGGCGTCGTCGACATCGATCGCGGCGTGGTGTGCGCCGAGGTGGTGATGGCCGAGACCCGGCTGCACGCCGAGCGCCTGCCGGCCGCCGTCGACGAAGCCCTGCAATCCGTCGTCGGCGCCAACGTCGGGGTCGGCGCCCCCGTCGCGGGCATCGGCGTCGGCGTGGGCCCGGGCTCGTTCATCGGCGTGCGGACCGGCATCGCCTACGCAAAAGGCCTGTGCCGCGCCTGGGGCGTGCCGCTGGTGGGGTTGCCGACGCTGCCCGCCGTGGCCCTGTCCATCGACGGAAGCGGCATCGACGACGACGACGGCAGCGGCGAAGTCACCGCCGTCATCGATGCCCGCCGCGGCGAGCGCTACCTGCAAAGCTTCGCTGTCTCGGGCGCTGTCACGGGCCCTTTGTCTGGCGCCGGCTGGCGCGCCCTCGGCGAGGCCGTGGCCCTGCCCGTGGCCGAGGTGCCGCAACACCTGCGCGGCGTCGTCGTCGGCGTCGACGCCCCCGGTGGCCGGGCCAGAAACGGTGCGTCGGTGCGCGGGCTCTTGCGCGTGTTGCGCGCAGGCCCGCGCGACGACGTTCGAGCGACGCTCACACCGCTGTACGTGCGCGCCCCCGACGCCAAGCTGCCCAACGTCGACCCGGCGCGGCACCGACCGACGATGACACCGCTGAAGGAGGGCTCATGACGAGCGACGACCAGACCCGCGCCGTGCGCGATCGCCTCGATGGCCTGCTGCGCGAGCACGCCGACATCAAGCTGCGCGTCGGTGAGTACCAGCGGCGCAAATGGCTCTCTCCTGGCGAAGAGCTCGAGCTGCGCACCCTGCAACGCCTGAAGCTGCGCAAGAAGGACGCGATCGCCCTCGCCGAGCGCGAGCTCATTGCCCTCGAGACGTCGTTGTCTCTCGACTGATCGCGCGTCTGCTCGAAGATTCGGGCGTCGACACTGCGACGACCACGACGACCACGACGACCACGACGACCACGACGACGACGACGACGACGATGCGCAAAAAGAACGAGGCCGCCCACCTGGGCGGCCTCTTCGTTGTCAGCGCCCTTCGGCGCCCTGCTTGATCATGCCTGCTTGATCAGCCCTGCTTGATCAGCCGGCGGCGGAACACGGGCACCGCGAACGCCAGCAACACGAACAGCTGGAAGAACGCCTTTTGGGACGTGCAGCTGACGGGCACGGCGGCGCATTCGTCCTCGACGCAAGTAAAGGCCGCGCACTGCTCGTCGGACGTGCAGCTGGCGCCGGCTTCGCGCGCGCTCTCGCACTGGCTGACGGCGTTGCAGAACAGACCGGCGTCGCAGCCCAGCTCGCCGCAGCTCTGACCGCGGCCGGGGATGTCGACGCAGGTGTTGTTTGCGTCACAGCCTGCACCGTCGGCGCAAGCGAGGTCGAGCGAGCACGGACCCGACGTCGGAGCGGGCGCGCACACGCCGTCGTCGAGGCCACCCATGCACAGCAGGCCGGCGGCGCAGCCGAAGTCGCCGTCGCAGGCGTCGCCGTCGTTGCCGGCCACGCAGACTTCGCGGGCGCAGACCGATTCGATGCACGCCGTGGTGCCGGTGCCGCCGCACGGCTCACCGACCTTCGGGCGCAGGACGCAGGTGCCCTCGACGGTGCCGTCGAAGTTGGCGCCGAGGCAGTCGAGGGTGTCGTCGCGGCAGTCTTCGGCCGACAAGCAGGAAGCGCCCACCTGGCCACCGACAACGCAGGCGCCGGCGGTGCAAACGAGGTTGTGGCGGCAGTCGCCGGTCTCGCCGCAAGCCTGACCGGTGCCGCCGCGATCCTGGCAGGTCGTGGTCGCGCCGTTCACGCTGACGGGACGGCACACCGAGCAGCCTTCGCCGCAGACGTCGACGTCGACGTCGCAGGGCTGGCCGTCGGCGGTGAGCACCACGCAGGTGCCGGCCGGTCCGCACGCGGCGGTCGGGTTCTCTTCGGCGTCGAGCAGGGGATCGCAGTCGTCGGAGGTGAAGCAGGCGCCGCCGGTGGCGACGAACGAAGCGCAGGTGTTGGGTTCGGGGACTTCGCCTTCTCCTTCGCCTTCTCCTTCTCCTTCGCCTTCGCCTTCGCCTTCGCCTTCGCCGCCCTCGGGGGGCAGGAAGCAGCGCAGGCTGGCGCCGCAGCTGCCGGCGAAGTCGCACGGGTCGCCGACGACGGGCTCATCGACGGCGGCGACGGCGACGCAGGCAAAGGCGTCGCTGCACTCGAGGCCTTCGGCGCAGCTGCGGGCCGGGGCTTCGAAGAGGCCGACGGGCAGGCAGGGCTCGCCGATGGGCGCGGGCGTCGTGCACGTCAGCACCTGGCTGGTGATGTCGATGGCTTCGCAGAGGAGGTCGCCGGTGCAGTCCCACTCCTGCTCGCAGGGATCGCCGTCGCCCTGCAGCGAGGTGAAGAGCGCGGTGCAGGCGGCGGGCGCCACGGCCTGGCCCTCGGCTTCAAAGGCCGCGCATTCTTCGACGTTGGCGACGTCCATCGTCACGCGACCGCCGCTGACCGCGATCTGGAAGTCGACGGCGGTGGGGTTGCGGCCGTCGTGGCAACCGGCCTCGATGGCGGCGCGCTCGTCGACGGAGAAGTCCGGCGCCGCGTCGGTCGCCGAGCAGCGGGCGAAGCCGCCACCGAACAAGCCGTTGATGAAGTTGGACTGGCCGATCGAATAGACCGTGCACAGGCGCGCCGCGTCGTCGCTGATGTCGATGACCGGCTCTTCGACGTCGACCTCGCCTTCGCCTTCGCCTTCGGTTCCGCCTTCGCCTTCGCCCTCGGTGCCGCCTTCGCCTTCACCCTCGACGATGATCGGCGGCGGGGTCTTGGGGCAGCCCGCCAACCCAAACGCCAAGCCGACGACAACGACAGAGAGAGCGGCGGAACGCGACAACGACAACATGTGAGGAGCCTCCCGGGGACGTCGCGGGGTACCACTCCATCATGTGGTGGCAACACCGACAGGACGTCGACGAGCCCGCCGGCCGGCGGGTCGGGTCAGGCAGTCGGGTCAGCGCAGGTTGGTCAGCGCGCGTTCGGCCTCGGCGACGGTGTCGACGACGGTGAACAGCTCCATGTCTTCGGGGGCGATGAGCTTGCGCTCGGGCGACAGCATCGTCGTCTGCCAGGCGTCGAGGATGGGCTTCCAGTAGTCGCTGCCGACGAGCACCAGCGGGCGCTTGGGCAGCTTGCCGGTCTGCATCTGGCACAAGACGGTGGCCATCTCATCGAGACCCTTGAGCCCCGCCGGCAACACCACGTAGGCCTCGGCCGATCGCAGCAACAGCTCTTTGTGCGGGATGCGCTCGGAAAACGTGGCCGCCGGCTTGAGCGCGCCAGCACCGGTCGACGACGACAACGACGCGGTCGGCGACGCGCTCCATTCAATGGCCTGGATGCTTTTGTTGTCGGCGCCCGCGTCTCTGGCGGCGTCGACGACGGCCCGGCTGCCGCTGCCGCCATCGCCGACGCGCACGGCCACGCCCTGCTCGGCGACATGACGGGCCAGGCCTCTGACGACGGCGAGGGCGGGGTCGCTGTCGGCCAGGGTCTCGCCGCCGAGGAAAGCAACCGCCGGCTTCAGCGTCTTCATGCCTTTGGTGGCGACGTCGATCTCTTTGAGCAGCGTGCGGCCGAGGGTCACGGGGTCTTGTTCGAAGCCCCTGGGTGTTTCGCCCGGCGACCCGTCGGGCGACGCCGGCGCGAGCATGTGGTCAAGCAGCGCCACTGGATCGTCGGTGACGAAGAGGCGCGCGAAGTCTGCCGGCGAGATGAGCTGGCGGTCGTCGACGGCGACCTTGTGCAGCGCGTCCAGCGTCGGCTGCCAGAAGTCGACGCCGACGGCGGCCAGCGGGTCGGAGAGCTTGCCTTTGGCCGAGAGCGTCCAGATCTCGAAGAGCTCGTCGAGGGTGCCGAAGCCGCCCGGAAAGGTGACGACGCCGCGGGCGTTTTCGTAGAGCGCGAGCTTGCGAAACGGGAACAGCTGGATCTCGCGGGCCACCTCGATGACGGCGTTCAGCTTCTGCTCGTGCGGCAGCTTGATGTTGAAGCCCTGCGTGCGGACGTCGTCGAGCGAGGCTTCGGCGCCGAGGCCGTCGATGTGGCGCAGCTGCTGCGACGGGCCGGGCTTGTGCCCGCGGGCCTCGAGCTCTTTGCGGTGCGTGACGTAGCCCTCGGGCACCGACTGCATGATGCCGGGCCCGGCACCGGTGCGCGGCGGCACCCCGCGCTCGGCGAGCAGGCGGCCGATCTCCTGGGAGATTTTGTAATACGGGTCGCTCTCTTTGATGCGCGCGCCGCCAAAGAACGTCAGCGCCGGCGGCAGCTTCTGGAGCGTGTCGAGCGCGACCTTGAGGTCGGCCTTGAGCTGCAGCCGGTGGGCCGCGATCGGATCGCGCAACGCGGCCGGGTTCGTGCCCTTCGCCCGGATCGTCGACGTCGCCGGCGCTTCGCCCGTGACCTTCGGGTGACCGTGATCGAGCGGCGACTGCGCGATCGCGGAAGTCGTCGTTGACGTTGAAGCCGTCGCGGCCACGGTCGGCGGCAGGGGCGCCTGCTGCTGCAACAGCGGCGACGTCAAGCTCTCGGCCCGTGTCGTCAAAGGTGCGATCGATTGCTTGATGGTGGCGCTGACCATGGGGCGGAGTCTGCCCCAGAGCACGACGGAGAACACCTGCCCGGGAAGTTGAGCGCGTGATCTCGCGCGTGTTAGCCACTGCCATGCGTCCTCTGCACGTTCTCGTCGTCGGCGCCGGCCTCACCGCCGTCATCGTCGCCGTCGTTTTGTTTTCGCCGCAGGGCCTCGCGCGCTTGACGCGCATGCGGGGCGAAGAGCGCGCGCTCGCCGGACAGGTGGCGCAGAAGCAGTCCGAGAACGAGCGCATGGTCGAGGAGACGCGGCTCTTGCGCGGCGACTCCGACGCCTCGCGCCTCATGCTGGAAAAAAAGGCCCGCGAAGAGCTCGGCTACACCGCCCCCGGCGAGATCGTCGTCAACCTGCCCGCCGAAAACGCCCCCGTTGCCGCTGGCGCCAAAGACGCCGGTGCCTCCCGTTGACGTCGCCGTCGACGCCGCCGACCGCGGCTTCGCCCACGCGGGTGCGGGGCCGCCGCCTGGCCCGCGCCGTTCAACGCCGCGCGCCCCTCGATTCGTTCGGTGACGCGCCGCTGGCCCGGGTGCGGGCCACAAAGAAGCCGTGGGCCGTGAACCCCATCGTCGCCCTCGGCGGTGTCGCCGTCGTCGTCGGCGCCGTCGCTGTCGCCGTCGCCGCCCTGCCCGTGGTGGTCGGCGTGCTGGCCGTCGCCGTCGTCGCCGGCGGTTGGCTGCCGGGCCGCTCGCTGTCGCGCTTCCTGCCGGCGTTGGCCGCCTGGGCCGCAGCCGTCGTCGTCGCCGTCGCCGTCGTCGTGGCGCACCGCGCGGGGGTCGTCGTCGTCGTCGCCGACAGCGCGCTGCTGGCCGTGGGCGCCGCCCTCAGCGTGCTGGGCTTCGGCGGGTTGCCGCGGTCGGTGTTGTTCCTCGCCGTGCACGGCGCCCGCCGCGCCGAGCGGGCCCGCGCCGACGCCGACGTGCTGCGCCTCGTCGACGACGCCCGCCTGTTTCGCCGCCTCGGCAGCACGCGCCTGCAGGGCGACGCCGACGGCCCGGGGACGTCTTTGGCCGAGGGGCAAGAGCTCAAGGACGTCGGCTGCGCCGTCGCCCAGCGCGACCGCCTCTACCGCCTGCTGCG
>JBKJNL010000109.1:0-10205 GCA_046593615.1 Myxococcota bacterium
TGACTCTCGCGATCGCGCTGACTCTCGCGATCGCGCTGACTCTCGCGATCGCGCTGACTCTCGCGATCGCGGTGGTCGCGCCGACTCTCGCGGTCCCGCCGACACCCTCGCAGAACGGCTCACCGCCGCCGCCGTGGCGAACCCCGCTGCCGGGGTGGGGCGGACTCCAGGCGACCCAGCGCGGACGGCTCAGGCGTTGACGACGACGCCACTGCCAGTTGACAGATTACAGAGTCTGTCAACTTCAGAGGTCATGGGGTGATGGACCAGCTCATCGAGAACCGGCCCGCTTCGTCGGTGCCAAAGGCATCGACGATCAAGAACACCGTGGTCGTCGTCGTCGGCCGGAAGGTGATCTGGTCGCGCTCGCCTGCGTCGCCTGCGTCGTCGCCGACCAGGCATTGGTCGTTGCTGGTGAAGGGGCAGTCGTCGGTGGCGTAGATGCCGGCGTCGAACGCGCCCTCGCCGAGCACCGAGGCTGTCAGCAGCTGTCCGGCCGGCACCGTCACCGCGTAGGTCACGTCGCGGCCGCGGGTCGGGAATCCCGTGCAGGGCGCGGCGGCGGAGCCGGGGCCAAAGAAGTAGTCGTTGAGGAATGCTGCGGTGTCGTTCGACTCCGTGCCCGATGTGCCGGTGAGCACGAGCGGGTCTTCGCAGCGGTCACCCTCGGCCTGTGCGGCCGGCGCGGCGGCGGCGGTGATGACGACGCCGAGGTCGACGATCTCGTCGTCGAGGCCGAAGTCTTCGACGCAGGCGACGTAGCTGCCGGCGTCGACGTCGGCCACCAGGCGCGCGCACAGGTTCTGGTCGCTGACGTCGTTGTTGGTGGCCGCCAGCAGCTCGCCCCGGAACAAGCGCACGAACGGATCGTCGGCGCCGATCGAGGCATCGGTGCAGTCCGTCGTCGTGGCCGCGATGGTCACCGTCGAGCGCACGCCGAGCGTGAACGAGAAGCAGTCGAGGTCGACGCCGCCGTCGGTGATGTCGACGGTCTGCGAAAAATTGAGCGCCACGGGTGTCGGGTTGCGGCGGTCGCCGACGTCGTCGTCGGGGATCGTCTGGCAGAGCTCGTTGCACGTGTCGCCGATGACGTCGCGGCCGAGATCGCATTGTTCACTGCGATCAGCCTGGACGATGCCGTCGCCGCAGCCGACGCAGGCCGCGTCACCGCCGTCGCCGCCGTCGGGGTCGCACGCGAAGCCTGCTCCCAACGCGCTGCAGTTGGCGGCGAACGGCTCGCGCAGAAACGATCCGTCCTCAAAGGCGACGCAGATGCGCAGGACGTCGCCGTCGCAGGTCTCGTCGCCGCTCGTGCAGTCGGCGCCCACCTGCGGCACGCAGGTCTCGTCGCCGGCGGCGTCGACGAAGCAGGTGCTGTCGGCAGCGCAGGGCAGGACGTTAAAGGCGGCCCCGTCGCCCTCGAGCAGCGGCAGCACGCCGATGCAGGGGTTGCCGAGGACTCCCTGGACGCAGGTGGTGGCGTCGTCGTCGCACCCGCCGGTGGCGCCGTCGACGCAGAAGACTTCGCCGCATTCGGCGCCCGCGACGGCCACAGGGTTGCCGCTGCCGTCGACAAAGAAGTCGGTGGCGCAGCCGACGCTGGCGGGGTTGCCGTCGATGCAGACCGCGATGGCGTCGCCGCCGGCGCCACAGGTGGCGTCAAAGGTGGCGGGGCTGCAGGTCGCTTCGCCTTCGCCTTCGCCTTCGCCCTCGCCTTCGCCTTCGCCCTCGCCCTCGCCCTCGCCTTCTCCGGCGTCTCCTTCGCCTTCGCCTTCTCCGGCGTCTCCTTCGCCTTCGCCTTCTCCGGCGTCTCCTTCGCCCTCGCCTTCTCCGGCGTCTCCTTCGCCCTCGCCCTCGTCTCCCTCGCCTTCGCCCTCGGTGGGTCGGCCTTCGCCCTCGCCCTCGACGGGGGCGGGGGTGTCACAGGCGCCAAAGACGAAGAGCGACAGGCTGGCGGGGATCAGGATCTTGAGCATGTGGTGCGACCTCGCGCCTGATGTCGCGACCGGAGCCGACGGCAGCAAGTCGCAAAAAGAGAGGAGCCATCGCTGGCTCCTCTCCGTGACGTGCGGGTGCGTCTGAGCGCGCCTACTCGAGGAGGAGCCTCAGGTTGCCCGTCGACGCCGCGTCGTTGCCGAGGTCTTCGACGCAGGCGCGGTAGTTGCCGAGCGGCAGGGCGCGGCCCGTGATCTGCGAGCACAAGCCATCGCCGCCGTCGTCGTCGCGTTCGATGACGAACGGCGTGGCGTCGACGTTGAACAGCGTGATCAGCGTGTCGGAGTCGCAGTCGTTGTTGTCGATGGTCAGACCCGACGTAGCGGCAGCCAACGTGAACGAGAAGCAATCGACGTCGCTGACCGCCACCGCGTAGGGCGTCGTCGACGTCGTCGCCACAGCCGTCGGCGTGCGGAACGTGTTGCCGTCGCCGTCGGTGATGGTCGGCGTCAGCGTGGCGTCGACGAGGATGCCGTTGGCGAGCTCGTCGTCGCCGGTCTCGGAGACGCACACCAGGTATTCGCCGATGCCGACGCTGTCGCTCAGGTCTTCGCAGCCGCCCGCGCTGATGCTGCCGCTGCTCTCGAACGACGAACGAATCGTGCCGCTGCCCAGGCGCTCGTCGATCTGGCGAAGCTCGAGGCTCGTGTCGGCGGCACCGGCCGTCGTGCACGCGCCGAGCGTCGCGGCGTCAAAGGTGCCGGGGGTTTCGACGATGACGGAGAAGCAGTCTTCGTCGCCGACGGGGGCGATGTCGACGGACTGGTCATTCATCGGCAGCGTCGCGCTCTGGGGTGCGTTGCGGTCCCCGGCGTCGGGGACGCAGGTGCCGGCCACGCAGGCGAGGCCCGCGCCACAGACCCTGTTCACCGTGGGCGCCGCCGGGCGGATGTCGTCGCAGGTCTCGTTCTCGGCGCGAATGTCGATGGGAGCCTCGGCGACCTGCAGCGTGAAGTTCGTGTTGAGCTCGCCCTCGACGACGATGTTGACGAAGGTGCCCGGCGCCAGGGGATCGGTCTCGATGAACGCGGCGCCGTTGCCGGTCTCACAGGCCGCTTCAACGCCCGCCAGGCAATCGGTGAGGATGTAGACGGCGGCGAAGCCGCTGCCGGCGGCCGTCACCTGCAACCGGGCCGCCTCGCCACCGGCAGCGGTGGTGTACGTGAAAGTCTGCTCACGGCGCGGCGTGAACGAGCACGAACCGTCCAACAGATCGCGGTCGGCGTCGCTGATGGTGCCGTTGTTCTGGCCGAGGGTCGCGGCAACCGGGAGCGCGTCGCAGGCCTCGATGCGCGGGTCGACGCAGACAGAGTTGGTGCAGACGAGATCGGCTTCGCAGGGGACGCCGGAGTCGTCGCCGTCGACGCAGGGCTCGCCGGTGCCGGCCGCGTCGGCGACGCCGCAGGTGGAGACGCCGACGGTGAAGTCGAGGCAGCGGTCTTCGCCGGTGCAGCGCTCGGTGTCGTCGGCGCGGTCACACGACGCGCCGGCGGCGAGCAGGGTGATGGACACGCAGGTGCCGCTTGCCGGGTCTGCGGCCGACCGGCACTCGAGGGTCACGCCGGCGCTCGGGCTCGGGTTGCACACGGCCGCGATGTCGTCGGGGACGCAGGGCGCGTTGGGTCCGAGCAGCGTCCGCGGGGCGACGGTGATCTCGAACAACCCGGTGAACGAGACGTCGGAGAACACGCTGAAGGGCTCGGCGCAGGCGATGAAGCTGCCCGAGGTCTCGACGGCGAACTGGAGGAACGAGCACAGCTCGCGCTCGGCGACCAGGTCGGCGTCGTCGTTGCTGTCGAGCGGGAAGATGGCGTCGGCGGCGTCGTAGAGGGAGACCCTGGTGTCGGTGTCGTCCGAGCACACCGTCGAGCCGCCGATGGACGTCTTCAGGGTGATGACGTCGCCGGCCTGGGCCGTGAAAGAGAAGCAGTCGCTCTCGTCGTCGGTCCCGACCGTGACCGTCTGGCTGAAGGGCAGCGTGGCCGGCGTCGGGTTGTCGACGCCGTCGGCGTTGGGGCCGCCTTCGCCTTCGCCTTCGCCTTCGCCCGCGGGTTCTTCGCCTTCGCCTTCGCCGACGGGCACTTCGCCTTCGCCTTCGGCGGGTTCCCCTTCGCCTTCAGCAGCGGGTTCGCCTTCGCCTTCGCGGGGCTCGCCTTCGCCCTCGACGGGCGTGGGGGTACAAGAGGAGGCCAGCGCCAGACCGGCGATGACGATGAGCAATGATGACGCGCGCAACATGTGGTTTCTCTCCATTGAGCTTCCCCGGCCCCCCCCAGTCGCAGCCCCGGGCGGTGACGGCAACGGATGGTCGCCCGCTTCCGCCGACTGACCGAGAAGAAAGAGCCCGATGACCGCCGATCTCGAACGCGCCACCGCGCTGGCCCGCGCCGCCGCCCAGGCCATCCTCGACGTCAAAGTCGAAGCCCGGGCCCACCGCCAGACAAAGGCCGACGCGAGCCCGGTGACGGCTGCCGATCTGGCAGCGGACCGCGTGTTGCGCGACGGGCTGGCCGGCGACGACGTCGTCGTCAGCGAAGAAGCCTGGACGAGCACGCGCGTGCCGGCGTCGGGTCGCGTGTGGATCGTCGATCCCCTCGACGGCACCGAAGACTTCGTCGCCGGCCGCCCCGACTACGTCGTCCAGGTCGGCCTCGTCGTCGACGGCGTGCCGCGGCTGGGGGTCATCTGCCAGCCCGAGACCGGGCGCGTCTGGCGCGGCGTCGTCGATGACGGCTTCTGCGAGTCCATCGTTCGCGATGCCGCCGGCGTCGACGTCGTCACGCGGCGCTCGTTGGCCAGCGCGGCCGCCGTGTCTGCGCGGCCGCGCATCGCCGTCAGCGTCAGCCACCCGAGCTCGCTCGTCGACTTCATCGTCGCCGACCTCGACGCAGTCGTCGTGCCCACCGGATCGGTCGGCCTGAAGATCGGCCTGCTCGTCGACGGCGGCGCCGACCTCTACGTCACCGGATCGCGACGCATCAAGGTCTGGGACACCCTCGCGCCCGTGGCGGTGCTGCTGGCCGCGGGCGGTGTCGCGACGACGTTGACGGCACAGCTCTCAGTCGACGCGTCAGGTCAGGTGTCAGGCCAGCCCATCGACTACGCCGGCGACGTCATCCACGGCGACGGCCTGTGCTGCTGGAGTGCGGCGAACCAGGCGGCGTGGGGTCAGCGGCTGGCCGACGCCGTGCGCCGTTTCGAATCTTCGGTGAGGTCAGCTGACGTCAACCGGGCTTGAGCAGCCCGCGGGCGCGGGCCCGGTCGACGAGCTCTTTCCAGGTCCCTTCGGTGTCGGCGCGCAGCCGGGCGAAGCGCGCCGGGTCTTTGAGCGCAAAGGCGGCCTCGAGCTCGGGCTGTCCGGTGATGGCGCCGAGCTCTTCGCCGACGTGGTCGACGCCGTCGAGGTCGCGACCGTGGAAGCTGAAGCCTTTGCACTCTTCGGCAAAGATCTCGGCTTCGTCGGCGACGATCGGCGCCAGCGCGATGCCCGGCCGCGGGTCGTTGTCGCGCATGCGCTGTTCGTCGAGCAGCGCCAGCAATGAGCTCGCGGCCGCATCGCGAGCGCCGATGGGCTCGAGGCCGTGCAGCGCGGCAATCGTCGCGTAGACCGACGTGTGATCGAACTGCACGTCGCTGACCTGCTGCTTCACCCAGGGCCCGACGACAAAGGCCGGCACGCGAAAGCCGAGCTGGTCGAAGCCTTCGTCGGCGCGGTCGTCGTCGGTGAGCGGCGGCGCGACGTGGTCGTGGAAGCCGCCGTGCTCGTCGTAGGTGACGACGAGCATCGACTCGTTCCACTGCGGCGAGGTGCGCAGCGCGTCGTAGATCGATTGGATGAACAGCTGGCCCGCGAGCGGGTGCGTCGGCGGGTGATCGTCGCTGCGGCCGTAGAGCGGATCGAGGATCACGACCGGGCCCAGCGTGCCGGCCTCGGCGTGCTCGAAGAAGCGCGCGATGGGCTCGACCCCGGGATCGTCGAGGCTGATGTCGAGCACCGACGCGAAGGGAATGTTGCCGTAGTAGTTGGCCCAGGCGATGTCGGCCTTGTTCATCTTGGAAAAGATGGTCTCGATGGGCTCTTGGATGAAGGTGTTGCCCTGCCGCCCGTGGGACGAGCAGGCCAGCAGGTAGAAGCGGTTCGGCCACGTCGGTCCCATCACCGAGGCGTGCCAGCGCTGGCACAGCGCGTACTCCTCGGCGAGGGCCCACGACGCCGGCTGCTTGCTGCGCGGCAGGTAATCCATCACGCGGCGGCCGTCGCCGCCGCGGGCTTCGTACTCGGTGACGAAGCCGTCGTTGTTGCCGCCGTTGAACTGTCGATGGCAGGAGTCCCAGCCGTGCGGCGGGTCTTCGACGCAGCTGACGTCGATCTCGGCGGGGCCGATCACGTTGCCGGCGCCGTCTTTGTTCGTCGTCGACGCCGTCAAGCCGTTGATGTCGGTGCGGCCTTCGACGAGAGACATCGCACCGAAAGAGTGGTCGAAGGAGCGGTTCTCCATCATCAGCACCACGATCGTGCCCACACGTTTTTGCGCGAGCTCGAGCAACGACAGGCTCTCGAGCGGCTCGCGCTTCGGGCACGCCGGCAAGGTGGTCAGGGCAGCAGAAGCAGAGAGGCCCTGGAGGGCGCGACGGCGGGTGATGCGCATGAGGTCTTCTACAGCATCACGATCAGAACAACGACTCTGATTGACGTCGCTGCGACGCGTCGAAGATGCGGGGTTGCGCGGTCGCGGTCTTTGGCGGCGCCTTTGATGCCGGATGCTTGGTGCCGTTACTTCTCGCGGGCGATCAGGCGTTCGGCGATGCGCAGGCTGTTGGCCACGATGGTCAACGTGGTCGGCACGGTGAGGCTCGAGGGCAGCGCTCCGCCGTCGCTGACGTAGACGTTCTTGACGCCGTGCAAGGCGCCATCGCGATCGGTGGCGCTGCTCTTTTCGTCGTCGCCGAACCGGCAGGTGCCGCCCTGCAGCACCGTGGTCTCCGACAGCGGCCGCACCACGCGGATGTCGTCGGCGCCCATGGCCGACAAGAGGGCGGTGCCGTCCTTCTGCATCTGCGCCGCGACCCGTTGATCGCGGCCGTGGTGCCAGACCGTCATGCGCGCCACCGGCAGGCCGTGGCGGTCTTTCACCTCGGGGTCGAGGTCGACGTACATGCCCGGGTGGGGCAGCTGCTCGCCAAAGCCTTCGAGGATCACGCGCCGCCCGCCGCGAAATTCTTTGTGCAGCGCGCGCTTGAGATCCTTGCCCCACAGCAGCTTGCCGGCGCCGCGCGTCTCGGTGGCCACCCGCTCGGCGCGGTGAATGGGATTGTCGTGGACGAACGATGCTTGAAACATACCGGTTCGATCGACCTTGGCGTCTTTCTGGATATCCTCGTGCAGGGTGCGATCGACGGCAACGCTGCGGTTGAGGAACGAAATGCCAGCCATCAAATCGGTGACGTCGGCGTGTTTGTCTTTGTCAAAAAATCCACTCACTTCGACGAACAGCGAGAACCACAGGTTGCGGCCGATCTGCTTGTTGCGATCGAAGCCGTCGCCCGACAGCAGCAGCAGACGCGCGCTCTCGACGGCGCCGGCGGCGACGACGACGACCCTGGCCGAGACGGTTTCATCAGACGGGCCCGCCAGCTTGCGCACGACGACGCCGGTGGCCCTGCGGGTCGTGGCGTCGAGCACGAGCTTCGTGGCCAACGTCTCGGTCCACACCGTGAGGTTGCCGGTCCTTTGCGCCTTTCTGAGGAATGTCGCCGGCATCGAGCTCTTGGCGTCGTTGGGGCAGCCATACGACGCGCACAGCTGCCGGTAGGCGCACGGCAGGCGATCGTCGTCGGGGCGGGCGGCGGTCAAGATGCCCCGCGGCGTCGGCGTCGACGTCAGCCCGACCTTGTGCGCGGCGCTGTCGACCTTCAGCGCCAGGCCGTTGGCGGCGAGAAAGGGCAGGCCCGAGCCCTTGCCGCCCGACACACCGAGCTCGCGCTCGGCGACGTCGTAGAAGCGGGCGAAGTCGGCGTGCGGCACCGCCCAATCGAGGGCCGAGTGGCCGCGGTCCGACGACGACGACAGCCGTGTTCCTTGGCGCATGTCGTCGACGGCGGCGCGCAACAGGTAGGCGCCCATGTGCACGGTGCCGCCGCCCAGCACCGTCGAGATCCAGCCGTCGGCGGTGATGCCGGCCCGCTGTCCTTCGTCGGCGCGGCGCGTGTGCGGGTCGGTCTTGGGCGACGGCGAGAAGCGATCGCGCCGGCACCATTCGATCTCGTCGCGGTCGAAGTCGGTCTTCTGGTAGGCGCGCCCGCGCTCGACGAGCAGCACCTTCCAGCCAGCCTCACAGAGGCGACAGGCGAGGGGCGCGCCGCCGGCGCCGGAGCCGACGACGATGGCGTCGAACGTCGTCATGGCACCACCTGGAGGCCGGCGGCGACGGGAAGTGCAAGCCCGGCGGCGCGGCTGTCGGGGGAGAAGCCGACGAAGCCCCAGCCGACGCCGTCTTTGTTGCCGCCGTGCCGGGGATCGCCGAGGAACCCCTCGAGCGTCAGCGCCAGCATCACGCGCACAAAGGTCGGTCCGTGGAAGCCGTCGGGGCGCATCTGGTTCTCGCTCAAGCGGGTCAGCAGGTCGTCTTGCGCGGCGGCGTCGAGGTCGACAAAGGCCGCCTGCTTCTCGAGGCGCGCGGCCTTCATCAAGAACGCGCAGCCGCGCTTCAAGAGCGGGTGGACGGTGCCCAGTCGATCGTCGTCAAAGACGAGGGCGAAAAAGGCGCCGACGTTGGCGTCACGGGCACCCGGTCCGGTCTCGTCGTGAGGAACGAGGCGGTCGGCGATGGCGACCATGACCGGCACGAACGCTTCGCGGGCGTTGGTGGGCGCAGGCTGGTCGCTTGACACTGTCAACCCAGCATCGGTCGACGTCGGCTCGTCCTTTTTGCAGGCCGCGAGCGTCGCCAGCGCGAGGGAGCCGAGCAGGATGCTGCGTCGATCAAACGCGCCGGCCGACGCCGTCAAAGGCGCCGACAGGAGGGTGACGTCGTCCATGCGGGGCAACCTGCCACAAACGTGCGCCTGACGAGCAAGAGGCGCCGGGTCGCAAAGTTGGTGGACCCCGACAAAGCGTGTGAACAATCGCGCTGTGACCGGTTCGTCTCCGTCGCCATCGATGCGTTCGCTGTTGGGCCTGGCCATCGGGGCCCTGGCCGTGTTTCTCGTCGAGCTGAGCTTGATGCGCGCGGTCGCCCAGGTGACGTGGCCGCCGTTTGCGTTTCTGGCGCTGTCGGCGGCGATGCTCGGCGGCGGCCTCGCCGGCACCTTGCTGGTGGTGCGCCCCGACTGGTCGCGCGCACCGGAGCTGCCCGCCGCCGGCGGCGTCGTCGTCGCCGTCGGTTCGCCCGCGGCGATGGTCGCGGTGTTGCTCGCGGGCCTCGAGCCGTTGCGCGTCGGGCAAGAGCTCGGCGCCACGCTGGTCTTTGTCGCCGTGCTGCTGGCCCTGGCCCTGCCCTTCGTCGGCCTGGCGTTGTCGTTGTCGGCGTTGTTGCTTGAATTCTCCGATCACCCGCACCGCATCTACGGCGCCGATCTGACCGGTGCGGCCATCGGGTCGTTCCTGTCGGTGGTGCTGCTCGACACCTTTGGCACCGCACCCGCGGGCGCCCTCGCCGGCGCGCTCGGCGCCGTCAGCGCGCTCTTTCTCGCGCGCGGTGTCGCGCTGCGCGCCGTCGGCGTCGCCGCCCTCGTCGGCGGCCTCGCGCTCGTTCCCGCGGCCCACGAGATCGTGCCGCGCCCGACGGCCGACAAGCGCGTGGGCAACGACCCCGCCCGCGACGTGCTCGCGCTCTTGAAGGCCCGCGGCAAGCTGCACACCGTCGACGGCGCCGACGGCCGCGTCGACGTGTTGCCGGCGTCGCCCGCTGCGGCCGTGCTCATCGACCTCGGCGCGGCCGTGACCCGGGCGCCGGTGTTTCCGGCGACGACGGCGCCCCGCGACGCGGCCTCGGCCGGCTTCCTCGCCCGCGACGTCACCGGCGGCGACGTGCTCGTCGTCGGCTCCGGCGCCGGCTACGAGGTCGCCCGCGCGCTGTTGCACGGCGCCGCCCACGTCGACGCTGTCGAAGTCTCGGCTGCCGTCCTGGCCATCGCCACCGACGGCAGCATCCCGTCGTCAAAGGCCGTCTACGACGACGCGCGCGTGACCACGCACCTCGAAGAGGCCC
>JBKJNL010000373.1:0-5052 GCA_046593615.1 Myxococcota bacterium
GCAGGCGCGCAGCACATCGACGACCACGAGCTCGCGCCAGCCGCGCTCCTCGGGCGTCAGCGCCGGCGGCGCCGCAACAGCGCCCGTCGCAGGCAACAACAACAGCACGACGACGACGACGACCTGAGCTTTCATCGGGGGCTCCCGCCGCGTGGCGATGAGGACCGCGGCGCCAGCAGCCTCCCACAGGTCGACGGCGGCGGCGGAGTCGTGTGACCAACCAGGGCGCGCGCGTTCTTTCGGGGTGGTGGTGCTGCTCCGCGCCTCCCGCACAACGACCTGGCCAGACGCCGTGCTCACCACGCGGGTCGACCCCCGGGCCCCGAATCAGCCGCGCCCGGCACGACGAGCAGTTGCTACTGTGCGGGGCGCCAAATCCCGGCGTTTGATCGGACCGCCCATGGCCCACACACCCAAGCCGCACGCCCCCGCCGTCACAAAAATGCCAACGGGCATCCAGGGGTTCGACGAGATCACGGGAGGCGGGCTGCCCCGCGGCCGCACCACCCTGATCATGGGCGGCCCCGGCTGCGGCAAGTCCGTCTTTGCCCTGCAAGCGCTCGTGAACGGCGCGCGCGACGACAAAGAGACGGGGCTGTTCGTCGCCTTTGAAGAGAGCACCGAGCACATCGTCGCCAACGCATCCACCTTTGGCTGGGACCTGCCGGCGCTCATCAAGAAGCGCTTGTTCTTCCTCGACGCACGGCTGTCGCCCGAGGTCGTAAAGGCCGGCGAGTTCGACCTCTGCGGGATGCTCAACATCCTGGCGGCAAAGGCGAAGTCCATCAACGCCACGCGCATCGTCTTTGACGGCATCGACGTGCTCTTGCACCTGCTCGACGATCCGGTGGCCGAGCGCCGCGAGGTGTATCGCCTGCGCGACTGGCTGTTCGAGACCGGCCTCACCGGCATCATCACCCAGAAGGTGAACAGCACCGACCACGACCAAGACAGCCACTTCGGCTTCCTGCAGTTCATGGTCGACTGCGTGATCGTGCTTCGTCACCAGGTGCAAGACGGCTCCGCCTTTCGCAACCTGCGCGTCGTGAAGTACCGCGGCTCGGCTTTTTCCGGCGACGAGTTCCCCATCACGCTCGGCACCGACGCGTTGCAGCTCACGAACCGCGGCCCGACCGAGCTCAAGTACACGGTGACCAACGAGCGCCTGTCGTCGGGCATGCCCCGCCTTGATCACATGCTCGACGGCGGCTTCCACCGCGGCAGCAACGTCTTGATTTCGGGGTCACCGGGCACGGCCAAGTCGACGCTGTCGGGGCTGTTCGCCGCCGCCGCCTGCGAACGCGGCGAGCGCACGCTCTACGTCAGCTTCGACGAGGGCGCCGACCAGATCGTGCGCAACCTCGAGTCGGTGGGCATCAAGCTCGGCAAGCACCAGAAGTCGGGCGTCTTGCAGATGTACTCGACACGCACGCGCGGCCCGAACATCGAAGACCAGTTCAACGATCTGCGGGCCCGCGTGCGCGCGCACAAGCCGCGCTGCCTGGTCATCGATCCGCTCTCGGCGCTGTCGTCCAAGCTTGATCACGTGCCTTCGGCCGACGCCGCCCAGCAGTTCCTCGACTTCCTGAAAGGCGAGATGATCACGGTGGTGAACACATCGCTCATGGACGGCATCAGCACCGACGAAGCCACGGCCACCGGCATCTCGACCATCGCCGACACCTGGATCCATCTCTCGTACGTCGTGCAGGACGGCGAGCGGAACCGCGCGCTCACCATCGTCAAGTCGCGCGGCACCGGCCACTCGAACCAGGTGCGCGAGCTGTCGTTGTCGAAAGACGGCGTGAACCTCACCGACGTCTTCATCGCCCAGGGCAAGGTGCTCATGGGCGTCGCGCGCTGGGAGCGTGAGCAGGCGGAGCAGGCGATCAAAGAGCGCGCGGAGCTCGCCGCCACCGTCAAGCGGCTGCAGCTGCAGCTGCAGCAGGTCGAGGCCGCGGCGCGGCTGCTCGTCGTGCAAAACGAGATGGACGCGCGCGGCAAAGAGATCGCCGCCTTTGCAGCCGCCAGCGGTGCTGCCGAAGAGCGCCTGCAGAGCGACCGCGAGATGGTCAGCAAGATGCGCCACGCCGACGCGGATACGGCGACGACGAAGCCCCCGCGCCCGACCAAGCGCAAGGCGGCGCCGGGCCCCAAGCGCGGACGGCGGCCCCTCGCATGACCAACACAATCGCACCCCGGGGCGAGCGGCTGCGGCTGCGGCTCTACGTCGCCGGCAACGCGCCCAACTCGCTGCTCGCGGTGGCCAACTGCCGGGCCATCTGCGTCGAGCACTTCCGGCACTTCGACCTCGAGATCGTGGACTCGTTCGAACACCCGGCGCGCGCGTTGGCCGACGGCGTCATCGTGACGCCCACGTTGATCAAGCTCGCGCCCGATCCCCAACAGCGTCTCATCGGCAACCTCAGCGACACGCAGCAGGTGCTGATGTCCCTCGGTGTCACATGAGCGAGAACCATGACCTCGCGCAGCGGCTCGCCGACGCCGAAGCGACCGTCAAGGCGCTGCTCGCCGGCCAGATCGACGCCGTGTTCGACAGCGAGAGCAAGACGCCGCTGCTGCTCGCGGCCGCGCAGGCGGCGCTGCGCGAGAGCGAGGCCAGAAACCGCAGCATCATCGAGACGGCCAACGAAGGCATCTTCACGATCGACACCCACTCCAAGATCACGTTCGTGAACCGGCGCGTGACCGAGATCCTCGGCTACGCGGCCGACGACATGGTCGGCAAATCGCTCTTTCGCTTCGTGTCAGAGGCGGCGTCGGTGCTCGCGGCGCTGCGCAGCGAGCGCTCTCAGCGCGGCATCTCCGAAGAGTACGAAGTGAGCTTCTTGCGCCGCGACGGGACCGAGCTGTGGGCGCTCTTGAAGACCAGCCCGATGCAGGCCGCCAACCGGCACGCGGGCACCCTCGTCATGATGACCGACCGCACCCGCGATCGAGACGATCAAGACGAGCTGCGCACGGCCGAGGCGCACTACCGCCAGATCGTCGAGCTCGCGCCCGACGGCATCGTCAAAGTCGACGCCGCCGGCGTCATCCAATTCGCCAACGCCCGCTTCGCCGAGATGCTGCGGGCCCAGCACCGCGAGCTCGTCGGAGCCAACCTGCACGACCACGTGCTGGGCACCGGCGAGACGCCGGTCGCCCGTCTGTTGACCGAGCGCCGCGCCATCGACAGCGCCGACGACGTGCTGCGGCGTAGAGACGGCGTCGAGGTGCCCGTGCGCATCACCAGCAGCACCATCGTGACCGGCGACGGCAGCTACGTCGCCACGCTGGCGATGGTGCGCGAGGTCCCGCCCCACGCGAAATGACCGCGCTCATCCGGGGGCTCATCCGGGGCTCATCCGGGGGCTCATCCGGGTGCTCAGGCGCCGCGCGGCAGCCGGATCGTGAAGGTCGTGCCGGCGCCTGTCGACGTGACTTCGATGACGCCGCCGTGGGCGTCGATGATGTGTTTCACGATGTACAGGCCGAGCCCGATGCTGCGGGCCGACAGGTCCGCCGCGCCGCGCTTCATCGGCTCGAACATGGTCGCCATCGTCTCCGCCGCGATGGGCTCGCCGAGGTTGTGCACTTCGACGACGACGCCGGCGGCGCCTTCGTCGCGCGTTCGCAGCGTCACCGGCGTGGCGGTGGCCCCGTACTTGAGCGCGTTGCCGAGCAGGTTCGCCAACACCTGGGCGATGCGCTGGGCATCCCACGAGACGTCGCCTTCGCCGCTGGGCTCGAGCACCACCTCGCGCCTGGGGTGCCCGGCGAGCACTTCGTCGGCGACCTGTGCGGCGATCTCGTGGGCGTTGGTGGTCTCTCTCTGCATCGGGATTCCGCTGCCGAGGCGCGCTTGCGTGAAGTCGAGCACGTCGCTGACGAGGCGCGTGGCCCGCTCGGCGCCGCGCTGGATGCGCGAGAGCGACTTCTTGGTGCTGGGGTCTCGCCCCTCGTCGCTCAACAACAAGGTCGTGCCGAGCAGGATCGCGTTCAGCGGGTTGCGCAGATCGTGGCTGACGATGCCGATGAGCTTCTCTTCGAAGTCCGACCGCGCCCGGCGCGCGTCGTCGAAGCGCCGCCGCTCGGTGATGTCGCGCAGCACGTAGACCATGCCGGCGAGGTTGGCGTCGTGGCCGATGGGGGCGGTCACCACCTCGATGGCGACGCTGCTGCCGTCGTGACGCGCGATGACCGAGCTGGGTGCCGCACCGGGCGCCGCGAGCACGCCCGACACGATGCGGCACACCTCGGTGAAGGGCTTCGCGAGCGCGTCGGCCTGCGAAACACCCGTCAGGCTTTCGGCCACCGCGTTCATGAACGAGACGCGGCCGTCGACGTCGGTCGCGATGACGCCTTCGCCGATGCTCGACAGCGTCGTGCGCAGCCAGAGCTCGCGCTCGTTGCTGGCGCGCATCTGGCCGCTGATCTCCTTGGCCTGGCGGTGGCAGCGCACCAGCGTCCGCAGCCGCGCGCGCAGCTCGGCCTCGTTGCAGGGTTTCTTGAGGTAGTCGTTGGCCCCGGCCGCCAGGGCCTCACCGAGGTCGTCGGGAGCGTCGCTGGCCGTGAACAGCAAGATGGGCAGCGTGACCTCGTCGTACTGCTCGCGCAGGAAGCGGATGAGGTCGAGGCCCGAGAGCCCGGGCATCTGGCCGTCGAGCAAGACGGCCTCGGGGGGCGCCGTGTTGCCCAGCCGCTCGAGCATCGACGGGCCATCGAGAAAGGTCTCGACCTCGTAGGCGCCGCTGAGCATGCCGGACGCGCGCGCGAGCTCGAGCTTGCTGTCGTCGACCATCCACACGCGCCCAGCGACGTCAGCTGTGCTCGCGGGACGGGGGTCCGCCGCCAGTTGAACCGCAGGATCGGCCATTGCCCTGACTACCCACCGACGCCGGGACGCGCAACGGAGGCAACGCCACGCAGCGCAACGCCCGACCGACGACACGGTTTGAGCGGCCACGAGGAACCTGCAGAGCGGGGCGGTGTTTTCGGCCGCACCGGGTGCCGTCGCGGTCGTCAGCGGCGCCGCAGGCGGGCCCAGAC
>JBKJNL010000382.1:0-13244 GCA_046593615.1 Myxococcota bacterium
GGCGGAACGGCCTCGGTCATCGACCCCGGCTCCCAGGATATCTGGGCCGACGACGTCGACGCCGAAGCCCTGGTCGCGGCCCTCAAGAGCGCCCGCGGCAACATCTCGGCGGCGGCGCGGGCCCTCGGACGCCCGCGGGCCCTGGTGCTGCGCTGGGTGCGCGACCTCAACATCGACCCGCTCGCGTACCGCTGACAAAGCGCAGCAGCGGGCCTCTGTCAGCGGGCCTCTGAGAGAGCGTGTCATCGAGTGGTCGGTCCCGCCTTGCGCAGCGTCGAGCGTTGGCCGAAGTCGCGCCGTGCCTTTCCGTCCAGCCGACCCATCGCCCCGCTCACACGGCACGCTGTCGTTCGTCGTCGTCGCCGCCCTGTGCCTGTTCGCCTGGGTGGTCGGCATCCGCGGCATCGACTACGGCGAGCATTGGGATGAATGGTACGCCCAAGAAGGCACTGAAAACGCAGTCAAGAACCTCCAGCTCTTCCCCGGCGATTTCACCTACAACGGCGTCTACTTCGACCTCGCCGCCGTCCCGGTCTTTGCCGACGTCGTCCGCTCGTTTCCGGCGGTGTTTCCGCAGATCGCAAAGGCGCCGACGCGGCCGATGGACGCCGCGCGCTATCCAGCCATCAAAGAAATGCAGGACAAGACGCTCGCCTATGTGAAGAGCAATCGATACCTCTTGGATACCCGAGCGCTGTTCCTGTTTTTTTCGTCGTTCATCATCGTCGGCCTGGCCCTGGCGGCGCGTTGCCTGTGGCCCGAGCGCGTCGTCGTCGTCGTCGTCGCCGCTGCCACCGCGGCGCTGTCCTACGAGGTCGGCTACCACGCGCGCTACATCGCCGTGGACTCGCTCATGGGCGCGCTGACGGCGTTGATGCTCGCGTCGATGGCCTGGGCTCGCACCACGCGCTCACCGTCGTCGGCCCAGCTCGCCTGGGTGCTGGCGGCGATGTGCGGCGGCCTGGCCTTTGGTTGCAAGGTCACCGGCGTCGCCTACTGCATCCCCATCGGCATCGGCGCGTTCTTCTCGCCAGCGGGGTACGTGCCGCGCTGGCGCGATGGATGGTTGCTGCG
Organism: Myxococcota bacterium; assembly: GCA_046593615.1. Classification (GTDB taxonomy): domain Bacteria; phylum Myxococcota; class UBA727; order UBA727; family VGSZ01; genus VGSZ01. The sequence continues at coordinate 1,075 of JBKJNL010000382.1, forward strand.
TCTTCGTCGCGTCGCCCTCGTCGCCGTCGTCTTTGTCGTCGCCTACCTGTTCACCACGCCAGGCTTCGTGCGCGACCCGGTGCGCTTCGCGGCGGGCGTCTTCCACACGTCGGCCACCTACGCCCGCGGCAAATTCGCCTACGCCGTCGACGGCCTGCTCGACCACACGGTGAAGTTCTTCAGCTGGTTGTTCGTCGACGTGCCCTCGCCGTTCTGGCCGTTTTCGTTGTTGCTGGTCTTCTTTGGCGGCGTCGGCGCGCGCCGCCTGTGGCGCCGCGATCGCGAGCTCAGCATCGCGCTCTGCTGCTTCGTCGCCCTCTACGGCTTCATCGTCTTAAAGGCCGGCCAGATGGTGGTGCGCAACGCGCTGCCGCTCGTGCCGGTGCTGGTGCTGTGCATCGCCGCCGGCGTCGACATCACGCTGGCCGGCGTGAACGCCCGCCTGCGCGCTGCGCTCTCGGCCCTGCTCGTGGCCGGCTTCGTCGCCAACGCCGGGTACTCGGTGTGGGCCGGCGAGACGGTTCGCACCGTCACGCAAAAGACGATCCTGCGTGACACCGCCGCCTGGCTGAACAAAAACGCCGACCGCCCTTTGTGGGTGTCACCGAATCTTCACAAGAACCTGAAACAGCAGCTGGCACAGAGCTACAACTGCGCCAAGACCAACGCCGCCCCGCCGCAGAATGCCCGGGCTGCCCTGTTTTTTCTCGATCACCCACGCAAGCGTTGGAAGGCCAACGGTTGGCATCTCTATGAGAAACATTTCTCCTCGCAAGAAACCAATTTGACCTACTACGCAAACTGGCGCGCCAAGAACTACAAGGCCCGCACCGTGGTCATGCCGGCGTCGACGTTGCAGGTGAACGCCATCCGCACCCGCGGCTGGTTCGCCTGCACGCCGAAGTAGCCACACGCGCAAACGCAAACGCAAACGCAAACGAAGACGCAAACGCAGACGCAGACGCAGGAGCACGCCGTGAAATTCAACGCCGCCGTCGTCGGTCTCGGGTACTGGGGCCCGAACCTCGCCCGCAACCTGTCGGCCTCTGATGACTTCGCCCTCGCCGCCCTCTGCGACCTCGACGACAAGCGCGTCGGCCGGGTGGGCAGCCACTACCCCGCCGCGGCTCGCTTCACGAGCATCGATGAGATGCTGGCGCAGGCGAAGCCCGACCTGGTGTGCATCGCCACGCCGGTCGACTCGCACTACGCGCTCGCCAAAAAGGCCGTCGAGGCCGGCGCCCACGTCTTTGTCGAAAAGCCGCTGACGATGACCGCCGCGCAGAGCCGCGACCTGCTGGCCACGGCGAAGCAGCGCAACCGACAGGTCTTTGTCGACCACACCTTTTTGTTCACCGGCGCCGTCGAAGAGCTGCGCCGCCAGGTGGCCGACGGACTGATCGGCAAGCTGCTGCACATCGACAGCGTGCGCATCAACCTGGGGCTGTTCCAGCCCGACGTCGACGTCATCTGGGACCTCGCGCCCCATGACCTGTCGATCCTGCAGGCCGTCGTCGGCAAGACGCCAAAGACGGTGCGGGCCATGGGCAGCTGCCACAGCCCCAGCGGCTTCGCCGATGTCGCCTACCTGCACCTCGACTACGGCGACGAGCTCATCGCGCATCTGCACCTGTCGTGGCTCTCGCCGGTGAAGATCCGCCGCATGATCTTTGCCGGCACCAAGCAGTCGATCATCTACGACGACCTCGAGCCCGCCGAGAAGATCAAGATCTACGACCACGGCGTCGACTTCGACGTGAAAGATGTCGAAGCCCGCCGCCGCATCCTCGTCAGCTACCGCAAGGGCGACATGCGCGCGCCCAACATCGCCCTCACCGAGGCCTTGACCGTCGAGCTGTCAAACATCGCGGCAACGCTGCGGGGCACAGCAACGGCCCGCGCCCCCGGCGACGACGGCGCCGCCGTCGTCCGCGTGCTCGAAGCCGCCAGCAAGTCGCTGCAGCAGGGCGGCGCGCTCGTCGAGGTCGAGAGCGCGTGAGCAGCGCACGCGTGCAGCGCGGCGCGCGTTGCGTTGTGGTCGGCGCTGGCCGCGGCTCGGCCGAGCTCATCGACCAGCTGGCCGACGCCGGCATCGACGACGTCGTGGTCGTCGACGACGCCTGCGCCGCGCTGCTGGCCCGGGGCACCACCAACGTCGCCGGCGCACCGCTGCGCGGCACCCTCGCCGACGCCCGCGGCTTCGTCGACGCCGGCTGCGCCGTGCTGTCGGGCATCGCCAACTCGCGCACCCGCGGCGTGCGGCTGGCCGTCGTCGACAAGCTGGGGCTCGAGGATGGACGCTGGTCGACCTTTGTGCACCCCGCCGCCGTGGTCTCGCGCCGCGCCACCCTCGGCCGCGGCGTCGTCGTCTACGCCAACGTCAGCGTCGCCGTCGACGCCGTCCTCGCCGACCACGTCGTCGTCTACTACGGCGCCGTCGTGCACCACGACACCGTCGTCGAGCGCGGCGCCATCGTCTGCGCCGGCGTGTTGTTGGCCGGCGGCGTCGTCGTCGGCGCCGGCGCCTACCTCGGCATCGGCGCCGTCGTGCGCGACGGCGTCCGCATCGGCGCCCGCGCCCTGGTCGGCATGGGCGCCGTCGTCACCCGCGACGTCCCCGACGACGCCGTCGTCAAAGGCGTGCCCGCCCGAGCCTGACATCGCTGTTCTTGAACCGGGGCCGCGCGAGCCTGACGCAGACCCGACACAGGCCAGACGTCGTCGACGACGACGCTGTGGTTGCAGTCCCCACCGTGCGTGTTACGCGGTTCGTCGTCGTGGAACGGGTTCCCTGCCTGAGTTACGTGTTGCCGGCCTACGGCGAGGCCGAGAACCTGCCGCAGATGCTGCCGCGCATCCTCGCCCAGGCCGAGCACTGCGATGAGCTCGAGATCATCGTCGTCGACGACCACAGCAAAGACGGCACCTTTGCCGTGCTGCGCGAGTGGGGCGCGCGCGACCCGCGCATCAAGGCGCTGCGCCTGGCCCGCAACTCGGGCAGCCACATGGCCATTTTGTGCGGCCTCACCGCCGCCCGCGGCGACGCCGTCGTCGTCCTCGCCGCCGACGGCCAAGACCCGCCAGAGTTCACGCCCGAGCTGCTGGCGGCGTGGCGCGCGGGCCACCAGGTTGTGTGGGCGGTGCGCTCGGCGCGCGAAGGCGAGACCTTTGTGACGCGGCTGTTCTCGCGCCTCTACTACGCGACCATGAACCGCTGGAGCTCGGTGAGCCTGCCGCCCGCCGGCGCCGACTTCATGTTGCTCGACCGCCGCGTCGTCGACGCCCTCGTCGAGATCCCCGAACGCAACACCTCGCTGCTGGCGCTCATCACCTGGCTCGGCTTCTCGCAGACCGAGCTGCCCTACGTGAAAGAGGCCCGGCTGAGCGGCCGCACCAAGTGGACTTTCCGCAAGAAGGTCCGCCTGGCGATCGACTCGCTCATGGGCTTCTCGACGGCGCCGCTGCGCCTGGCCACGAGCCTCGGCGTGCTGTTCGGCGGCGCCGGCTTCCTCTACGCCGCGGCGCTGGTGGCCAACTACCTCGGCGGCGGCTTCTTGTTCGGCGCCACCGAGACCCAGGGCTGGAACGCGCTCATGGTCGTCATGCTCGTGTCGAGCGGCACGCTGATGATGATCCTTGGCGTCGTCGGCGAGTACCTGTGGCGCGCCCTCGAAGAGGTCCGCGGCCGTCCGCGCTTCCTCGCCGAAGCCGAAGTCAACATCACGCCCGAAGAGTCCTTGTCCCTCGCCGTGCCCTCCCGCCTGGGTTCCCTGGGCAAGGGCACTGCCTCCCGGATTGGAAGTCGCCGATGACCGTCCCGTTCTTCACGCTCAACGATCAGGTCAAACAGCTGCGCGAAGAGATGATGACGGCCATCGCCGGCGTCGTCGACACGCAGGGCTTCGCCAACGGCCCGCCCGTGGCCCGCTTCGAAGAAGCGTTCGCGAAGTACCTGGGCGTCAAGCACGTCGTGGCCCTCAACACCGGCACGACGGCGCTGCAGGCGGCGCTGATGGCCCTCGGCGTCGGCGCCGGCGACGACGTCGTCACCGTCGCCCACACCTGGATTTCGACCTGCTGGGCCGTCAGCTACGTCGGCGCCCGCCCCGTCTTCTGCGACGTCGACGAAGCCACCAACGGCCTCGACGCGAGCCTGCTCGAAAAGGCCATCACGCCAAAGACGAAAGCGATCCTGCCGGTGCACCTGCACGGCCACCCCGTCGACATCGACGCCATCCTCGACGTCGCCAAGCGCAAGGGCATCCCGGTCATCGAAGACACGGCGCAGTCGGTGGGCTCGACCTACAAGGGCAAGCAGACGGGCGTGTTCGGCGCGATCAACGCGACCAGCTTCTACCCGTCCAAGAACCTCGGGGCCTTTGGCGAGGGCGGCGCCATCATGACCGACGACGACGCCATGGCCGCGCGCGTGCGCCGGCTGCGCGACCACGCCCAGACGAGCCGCCACCACCACACCGAGATCGGCTTCAACTGGCGCCTCGACGGCATCCAGGGCGCGGTGCTCTCGGTGAAGCTGCCCCACCTCGACGCCTGGAACGCGCGTCGCCGGGCCATCGCCGCCCGCTATGCCGAAGAGCTGCGCGGCGCCAAGAACGCCCGCGTCTTTGTCGAGCAGCCCTGGGCGAGGTGCAATTGGCACGTGTACCCGGTGTTCCACCCCCGCCGTGACGAGCTGCGCGCGGCGCTCGACCAGCGTGGCATCGGCACCGGCGTGCACTACCCGACGCCGGTGCACCTGCAGCCGGCCTACGCCCACCTCGGCGTCGCCAAGGGCGCGCTGCCGGTCTCTGAGCGCCTGGCCTCGACCGAGGTCTCGCTGCCGATGTTTGCCGAGATGACCGATGCCCAGGTCACCGAGACCGTAAAGGCCTTCCACGAGGCCTGCGCGGAGATCGCATGAGCACGCGCATGAGCACGCTGGCGCTCCCGTCGGTCGACGGCTTCGCCGGCGCCCGCTGCTTCGTCACCGGCGGCGCTGGCTTCATCGGCTCATCGCTTGTGCGCGTGCTGCTCAAGGCCGGCGCCGACGTCGTCGCCTACGACAACCTGGCCACCGGCAAGCTCGAAAACCTCGACGGCGCTGCCGACGAAGCGGGCCGAGGCGTCTCAGGGCAGAGCGATGCCTTGCGCTTCGTGCACGGCGACATCCGCGATCGCGAGAAGCTCGCGCGCGTGCTGGCCGGCGCCGACTACGTCTTCAACCTGGCTTGCCTCGGCGTGCGCCACTCGATCCACTCGCCGTTTGAGAACCTCGACGTCAACGCCCGCGGCACGCTGTCGGTGTTGGCCGAGGCCCGCGCCGCCGGCGTGAAGCGGCTCGTGCATGTGTCGACGTCAGAGGTCTACGGCACCGCCAAGACCGTGCCGATGACCGAAGAGCACCCGACCGACCCCCACACCGTCTACGGCGCCAGCAAGCTCGACGGCGAGTGCTGCGCCCGCGCGTTCTTCCGCTGCTACGCCACCCCCGTCGTCGTCGTGCGCCCCTTCAACGCCTATGGGCCGCGCAGCCACAGCGAAGGCGACTCGGGCGAAGCCATCCCGCGATTTCTGGTGCGGGCGCTCAACGGCAAGGCGCCGATCATCTTTGGCGACGGCAGCCAGACCCGCGACTTCACCCACGTCTACGACACCGCCGCGGCCCTGGCCCGGGCTGCGGTGGCGCCGTCCATCGAGGGCGAGACCTTCAACGTCGGCGCCGGCGCCGAGATCCGCATCGACGAGCTGGCCCGCACCGTCGTCGAAGCCGTCGTCGAAGCGGTCGGCCCTCACGAACACGGAGGCAGGGGCCTCCAGGTCGAGCACATCGAAGCGCGACCCGGTGACGTGCTGCGGCTGTTCGCCGACTCGTCGAAGTCGGCGCAGAAGCTGTCGCACCGGAGCTCGGTCTCGTTGACAGACGGCCTGCGCGACCTCGCCGAGCGGCTGCGCGCGCTCGGTCCCGAAGCGCTGCGGGCGATGGACCAGGCCATCGTCGTGAGGAACTGGACATGACGAATCAAACGCCGCCGGCTCAGCCGGCCCTCGTCCCCATCGTGCGTCCTGCGCTGTCGGAGCTCGAGGTCGAGGCCGCCGCGCGCGTCATCCGCTCGGGCTGGCTCACCCAGGGCCCCGAGGTCGCGGCCTTTGAGCGCGAGCTGGCCGCCGCCGTCGGCGCGAAACACGCCGTCGCCGTCTCGAACGCCACCGTCGCCATCGAGCTCGCCTTGCGCGGCCTCGGCGTCGGTGTCGGCGACGAGGTCATCACCGTCAGCCACAGCTTCGTCGCCACCGCCAACGCCGTCGTCGCTGTTGGCGCCCGCCCCGTCTTTGTCGACGTCCGCGCCGACGACTGGGGCATGGACCCGGCGCTCATCGAAGCCGCCATCACGCCCAAGACCCGGGCCATCCTGTGCGTGCACCAGGTCGGCATCCCGTGCCGGCTGCTCGAGATCGTGGCCCTCGGCAAAGCCCACGGCATCCCCGTCGTCGAAGACGCGGCCTGCGCCATCGGCAGCAGCATCTGGTGCGCTGGAGAAAACGGCGGCGAGCAGCAGCGCATCGGCCGACCCCACGGCGCCGTGGCCTGCTTCTCGTTCCACCCCCGCAAGGTCATCACCACCGGCGACGGCGGCATGCTGACCACCAACGACCCCGCGCTCGAGGCGCGCTTTCGTTTGCTGCGCCAGCACGCGATGTCGATCTCCGACGTCAAACGCCACTCGTCGTCGGAGATCGTGTTCGAGGAGTACCTCGAGCCCGCCTACAACTACCGGCTCACCGACCTGCAGGCCGCCGTCGGTCGCCCGCAGCTGGCCCGCCTCGACGCCATCATCGACGAGCGCCGGGCCCTGGCCGCCAACTACCAGCGGGCCCTCGCCGACAACGCCGTGCTGGCCCCGCCCGCCGATCCACCGGGCACGCTGTGCAACTGGCAGAGCTTCCCGACGCGGCTGCGCGACGGCGTCACCATCACCCAGCGCCAGGTCATGCAGCGCTTCCTCGACGCCGGCATCGCCACCAAGCGCGGCGTCTCGAACGCCCACCAGGAGCCCGCGTACGCAGCGGCGTCGGTGGGGTTGTCGCTGCCGGTCTCCGAGATGCTGCGCGACACCACGGTGTTGTTGCCGCTGTTTCACGGCATGAAGACCGACGAGCAGCAGCGCGTGCTCGCGGTGTGCGCCGCCCTCGACACCGAAGCCCGGGCTGCTCGGGCAATCCCCGAACCCCCGAGCCGCTGACATGCACCCCAAGCGCGACGCCGCCGCCGACCGAGACAACTTCGTCCGCATCGCCGACGACGTCGAGCTCGGCGAGGGCGTGCGCATTTTTTCCTTCGTCAACCTCTACGGCTGCGCCATCGGCGACGAGTCGATGGTCGGCGCCTTTGTCGAGATCCAGCGCGGCGCGCGCATCGGCAAACGCTGCAAGATCTCCAGCCACACCTTCATCTGCGAAGGCGTCACCATCGAAGACGAAGTCTTTGTCGGCCACGGCGTCATGTTCATCAACGACAAGGCCCCGCGGGCCACCAACGCCGACGGGTCGCTGCAGAGCGCCAAAGACTGGAAGCTGGTGCCGACGCTCGTGAAGCACGGCGCCAGCATCGGCTCCGGCGCCGTCGTCATGTGCGGCATCACCATCGGCAAAGGCGCCCTCGTCGGCGCTGGCGCGGTCGTCACCCACGACGTCGGCCCCGGCGAGGTCGTCGCCGGCGTCCCCGCCCGTGTGCGCGGCTGACGACGATCGATGTCTTGATCGACGCTTGACCGTCGACGATTGCTCGTCGGTTTTGACGGTTCGCGTGCCACGTTCGCGCCCGGGCCCGAGCGGTCCTGGAGCGGGGTACCCGGGGGATGGAGATGTCCGAACAACAGGCCGAGCGGCGAGAAGCGTCGCCTGATCACCGCGCATCCTGGCCCGGCGCCGTGGCCATCGTCGTCGTCGCCCTCGCCGCCCACGGCCTGTGGCTCTTCAACGACGGCGTCTTCTACGACGCGTGGCTCGAGTGGGCCGCCGGTACCTACGGCAAGTGGAGCATGCTGCAGGGCTGGTTCGACGATTCCGGCATGCCGCAGGTGGGCTGGCTGCACCGCGTCCTGATGCGCTCGCCGTCGCCGCAATTCACCTACGCGCTCGTCGGCTTCTCGTGTTGGGCCGGGGTCGCGTTGCTCGTGCGCGCCACCGCACGGCAGCTCGGGGCCACCGACGGCGACGCCACCCTGGCGGGCATGCTCGTCGTCGCCGCCCGCGTCGGCTGCGTCGGCGTCAGCTTCATCCACGCCCCGTATTTCATCGCCCTGTTCGCGCTCGGCGTGGCCGGGCACCTGTTCGTGATCGACGCCGTCGCGCCGTCGCAGCCCACGGTGCGCGCCGTGGTCGCGCACCGGGCCATGCTCTACGTGGCGCTTTTTTTCATCTCCATGATGCCGTCTTGCTTTGTGGCATTTTACTTTTTTCTATTCCTGCTTCTGGTCCGTAAAATCATCACGAAACGATCCGCACGTCCGCTGATCTATTTCCTCGATCTGCTCATCCTGCCGGCGCTGTCGTTCGTCGCTCAGCGGCACTGGTATCCCACGCAGAACGGCTACGAAGGCAACAACACCCTCGGGCTTGGCAGCCGGATGACCGACGTCGCCACCCAGATGATCAATGCCACCCTGCTCGACAGCGGGACGGAGGCACTCGCGGCCCCGCTGTGGCTGCTCGCGGTCGGCGCCGCCGTCGCGGCCATCATCGGCTGGCGGAGCCAACGGGCCCCCGACGGGCGCCGCGCGCTCATCGCCGTGGTGTTCGTGGCGGCCTGGCTCGCGGCCGCGCTCTTTCCCTACGCCGTCGTCAACAAGGCCTCGCAGGCCGGGCGCATGTTCACCTGGCGCCACGGGCTGCTGCTGGCGTTCGCGCCGGCCTTTTTCTTTCTCGCCGTCTCGTTCGGCGCCCGCGGCTGGCGCGTTGCGCACGGTGCCTGGGCCGCGGTCGCCGGCATCCTCATCGCCGGGCAGGCGTTCACCGCTGCGTTCATCCACAGCGAGTGGCTGGCAGCCGCCGCGAAGCAACGCTCGATCATCATCCAGGCCCGCGCCGCCCCGTTGGTCCCGGTGCCGGAGGTGGTCTGGTTCGCCGACTACATGCCGACACCGCACCGCAGCCGCACGGTCTCTTATGAGCTGACCGGACTCGTTTCAGCAGCTTTGGGCGTCCTTCATGCCGGCGCGTTGCCCTGGGCAAAGAAGAACGACATTGAGAGCTATCGCATCGGCTATTTCTGGTACTACCTGCTGCCGGAATTTCGCGGTGACGGACCCCACGCGACGCTGACGGCGGTGCCGCGCCGGCCCATCAACCGAAACGGGCTCGCCGGCATCGGCCTCGACTACGCAGCAGCGAGGCTGGCCTTCAGCGGCGACGACTTCGCCCGCGACCTGCTCACGGTGACCCTGGCCCCCACCGAGCCCCCGGCCAACTGGGCGGCCAAGGTGGCCGAGGCCGAACGGGCCCGGACGCCGCCGCCGGTGACCAAGAAGGTGAAGCGGAAGAAGCGGCGGCCGGCGCTGCCCGACGCGCCTCGTCCAGTCCCCACGAGCATCGCCGCACCCGCCGCGCCCTGAATCGTCAGCGACGACGACGACGGAGACGACGGCGAAGCAGCACCGGCACCACGGGCGACCGGGTCGCCGCGGCACGAGAGATCTTGTGCGGCCGGCACGCTCATCGCGCCACATCTTGCACACGCACGCGCGCGGGGCTCAGGGTCGCGCGGCGAGGTCGTCGCCGGCGTCCCCGCCCGGCTGACGCCTTTGTCAAAGGTGCCCGTCGACACGGGTCGTCAGCGACGACGGCGACGCAGCGGCACCAACAACAACACCAACGCGCCGCCGCCACCGAAGCAGCCGGAGCGGGCGGTCGCGCCGCCTCCACCGTCACCTTCGCCATCGGATTCGCCTTCGCCGCTGCCTTCGCCGCTGCCTTCGCCGTTGCCTGGCGCCTCTGCGCAGGGCGGCACAGGATGAGGGCCGAACGGAGAGGTGCCGGTTGGCCGGTGCGTACACACCGTGGCCTCGGCGCCGCAGCCGAACTCCGCGGGGCCGGTCGATGGGCATCCCGCGCTCGGGTCACCGACCTGGCCGCTGGCGCCGGGCTCGTCGGGGCAATCGTCGTTGCCGTCGTCGACGCCGTCGCAGTCGCGGTCGGTCGGCAGTCGCAGCGTCAGCGGTGCGCTCCACGGTGACACGCTGCCATCGACTTGCAGGGCGGCGAAGCGCACCGGCATTTGGGCGCCGAAGCTGGGGTCCAGCCATTCGCCGGTGATGCTCCACACCAGGTTCCCGGTGCCCGTGAAGCTCTCCTCGGGCCGCTCACCGCCAACGAGCCCGAAGTCGTGCAGCAGCAGGTCCGCCGGCCCGGTCGCATTGTCGACGATGGCAAAGAAGTTCCGGTCGAAGCCGAAGTAATAGAAGACGAAGCCGCCACCGCCGACCTGGGACACGACGGGCGCGGCCGGCGCGTCGACGACGACTGCCGCCGCTCCGGTCAAAAACGTCACGTCGGTGCCGACGTTTCCGAGGGTCACCGCCACCGACGACGACGCCGGCCAGAGACCTCCCTCGGGACGCGCGATCAAGAACCCTTCGCCCGCGGTGGAGGCCTCGAGGCGCGTAACCGCCAGAGCGATCGGCGTGCCTCCGGCCGAGGCCGTCGGCACGACCGAGTCGAACGGCGCCGACACGAACGTGTCGAAGCGCCAGATGACGGCGGCGTTGGTCGCGACGTCGACGGCCCCGTCAAGCGGCGCGGCCAGCTCGATGATGTCGCCTCCGGGCTCGGCGTGGCCCTGACCGGCGAAGAGGCCCGCGACGAGGAAACCCACGACGATGCTGGATCTGGAAATCTGCGCGCCCATGACGACCCCCGGAGACGGCAGCGTACGCCACGGGCGTCACGGCGGCTCGCGCGAGATCTTGCGCGGCGGCGCGCTCACCGCGCCGCATCTGGCGTGCACGCGCAGTTCAGCGTCGGGCGGCCGGTGGGGCCAGCTTGAAGACGATCCAGCGGCGATCGCGCCAGGCGACCTCGCCGAGGTTGACCTTGGTCGACCGCGGCATGACCACGTAGTCGACGCCGAGCTCGCGGCGCAGCTTGTCGGCCCGGGCGGCGTCCATCGTCTCGTAGCCACGCACCGCCTGGTTGCGCGACCGCAAAGCCTTTGTGCCGGCGACGAGGTTCATGCGGCGGTACCACTCGAGCACGTCCTTGGCGTTTACGCCGACGGACTTCCAGTCGACGACGATCGAGCGCCGGCCCAGCAGGCGGAACTCGATGAACGTCGGCGGCACGGCAAAGACGGCGTTCCGGGGCGATTGCTCGCGGGCCCAGGTGAGGATGCCGGCGGTCTTCCAGGTGACGCCCTGCACCCTGGGCTCGAACACCGACAACGTCGGCCGCGCCGCCTGCACGACGACGACGGTGGCGATGACGACGGCGATAAAAGGCGCGGCGCGGGGCACGAACCGACGCGCCAGGGCGGCGACGACGACGACGACGGCGAGGGCGGCCAGCCAGTCGGCTTCTTCAAGGCCGATGCCCTGGTGTCCGGCGACGACGGCAGCGACGACGAGCGCGACCCATGGGCGCAGGCCGCCACCTTCGCGCAGCGAGCGCAGCGCGCCGGCGATCAACAAGACCTGAGCGAGCAACGTCGCGTGGGGCGCAATGCGCCACGGCAGGATCATGATGATCTGTTTGACGTTCGCCACCGTCGTCAGCAGCGAGCAGACAAAGACGAAGCCGCCGAAGCACAGCCAGAGCACCAGCACGTTGCGCACCGGCCAGGCCGGCTTGCGCCAATGACCGACGACGACGATGAGCGCGGCGGCCTGCCAGGCAAAGAACGACGTCAGTCGCTCGAGGGTCGGCCGGTAGTGATGGCCAGCGCGGATCTCGGAGACGATGCGCATCGCTTCGTCGGTCGAGCCCGAAGCCGCCGCGAGAAATTGCGGCAAGGCCCAGACGCAGACGACGAACGGCGCCGCGAATTGCGCAAGGCAGCGGCGCACGAAGTCTTTGCGGCCCAGGCACAGGTGCGCGAGGCCAAAGACAAAGACGCCGAGGACGATGAAGTTGAGGTGGAACAGCCCGCCGAGCGCGAGGGCTACGCCTGAGGCGCCGTA
>JBKJNL010000406.1:0-3262 GCA_046593615.1 Myxococcota bacterium
AGCCCCCCCGAGGCGCGTGGCCAGCGAAGCGGACCGTCCAACGACACCCGCGCGTGGGCGATCCGGCGAATTCGTCGTGGCCTTTGTCGGCGTCGGCATCGTGCAGGCCGAGGCGGCTGCCGAACGCATCCGGGACGCCGTGGGGCGACTGTCGCTGCAGACGGGTCCGGTGACGATCAGCGCCGGCCTGGCACCCGTGGCCGCCGCCCGCGTCGACGACGTCAAAGGCACGTTGGCTGCGGCGCTCGCCGCGGCCGGGCTGTGTCTGGCCGAGGCCCAGGCCGCCGGTGCCAATCGGGTGGTGGTGACGGCCTGATCGCGCGCCACGTCGCACAGCGGGGCGGTCCTGCTGCGCGCCGGTCGTGCGCGCTTGACGACCAGGGGGTCGCCGACTCCCGAAACGACGTCGTCGGCAAAGTGGCCGGCGCCGACGACGACGACGGCTCGATCGTTGCTGCGTTCGCCTTGCACAGCGGTGCACAGGAGCGACCGATGAAGAAGCCGCAACTCAAGCCGGTCGCCGATCAGGTCATGGTCATCACCGGCGCCTCGAGCGGCATCGGGTTGACCACCGCGCAACGGGCGGCCGAGCAGGGGGCCAAGCTCGTGCTCGCGGCCCGCAACGACGACGCGCTGCACCAGCTGGTCGATCGGCTGCGCGCCACCGGCGCCGAGGCGATCCACGTCGAGGTCGACGTCGGCGACGAGGCCGCGGTCAAGGCCATCGCCGACGCCGCCATCGCCGCCTACGGGCGCATCGACACCTGGGTGAACAACGCCGGGATCAGCATCTACGCCCGGCTCGCCGACGTCTCGAGCGAAGACGCCCGCCGCGTGTTCGACACCAACTTCTGGGGCGTCGTCTACGGCTCGAACACCGCCGTGCCCCACCTGAAGAAGCAGGGCGGCGCGCTCATCAACATCGGCAGCGCGCTGTCAGAGCGGGCCATCCCGCTGCAAGGCATCTACTGCGCGAGCAAGCACGCGGTGAAGGGCTTCACCGACGCGCTGCGCATGGAGCTCGACGACGAAGACGCCGGCGTCTCGGTCACGCTCATCAAGCCCTCGGCCATCGACACGCCCTACACCGAGCACGCCAAGAACCAGCTCGGCGTCGAGCCAAAGAATCCGGCGCCGGTGTATTCGCCGGAGCTCGTCGCCGAAGCGATCCTGCACGCGGCCGCGCACCCGACCCGCGACCTCTACGTCGGCGGCGGCGGCAAGATGCTCGGCGCGCTCTCGCACATCGCTCCGGCGCTGCTCGACCGCTACATGGAGGGCACGATGTTCCGGGCCCAGCGCACGCGTCGCCCGAGCCCCGTCGCCGACCACGCCCTCTACGTCGCCGGCAGCGGCGGTCGCACGCGCGGCAGCCTGCCGGGCCGCGTGCACGAACGCAGCATCTACAACTTCATTGTCGAGCGTCCGATGGCGTCGCTGGTGATGGGCGTCGGCGCCGTGGTCGCGCTGGTCGCCCTGCGCACCGCGCGCGGCTGACGAAGTCGGTGGTCGGATTTGCGCCCTGCGACGGGCCGCTATCGGTCGTGTGCCTTGGGAAGTCGGACGAGCAGCTCGCCAAACGCTCGTCGTCCGCTCCGACGCGCGACGGTGGCCTGCCGACGAACGGGCCGACGAACGGGCCGACGAACGGGCCGAAGCGGTCGGCGTTCAGCGCGGCGTGGTGGCCACTCTCACTGTCGTGCTGCGACCGCCGACGTCGGCTTGGATGACCAACGTCGCGGCGTGCGGCGTCGACAGCTGACCGACGAGCTTGTCGCCGCGCGCCTGCAGGGCGAGGGCCTGAGGCCGGTCGCCGACCACGGTGGCGAAGCCGGCGGTGGGCGGAGCGACGACGGTGCCGTCGCGATTCAGGAACCACACCGACACGCCGCCGCTGGCGTCGACGGCGACCTCAGCCCAGCCAGCAGCTGTCGCCGTGAGCTTGCCGCCGTGCGGAGCCGTCACCCGCCGACGGCCCGCGATGCCAGGACCGCCGCTGGAGCGCTCGCCGCCGCCGCCCCGGCCGACACTTGACGAGCGCTCCGATTGCTCTTGCTTCGGCGCCGACTGCTTCGGCTCGCGCGGCGTGCGGTCGGCGGGAGGCTCACCGCCATGGCCGCCGTGGGCCTGCACGTCGATGGCGGTCAAGAAGGTGGCGAACACAAACGCGATGCGAACGACGTCCATCATGATTTCTCCTGGGCAACGTAGAGCACGCGAAGCAACGGCCACGCCTCGGCGGCGTCAGCGGTTGTGGCGGCACCATCGGCATCGATGGTCGTCACGTCGACCGACGTCCCCGCCGGCAGGCCCAGGGCGACATCGACAGAAGCGCTCTCGCCGGGGGCGAGCCACAGCTCGCCCGCTTCTTTGCCGTCGGGTCGGCGCAGCAGGTGGCCCGGGAGCGCGATGAGGAACGAGCGCCGCTCGGCGACGTTGAACACGTGCCAGCGCTCCATCGACCCCGGAGTGACCCGCAAGGTCGGGCGCGGCTGACCGTTGACGACCAGCTGGTTGCCGAGGCCGTTGAGCCGCTCGATGCCCTGCGCCCGGTCGTCGAGGACCAGCACGCGCTCCTGCTTCGTCGCCTCGGCAACGAGCAGGATGGCGTCGACGCGCGCGCCGACACCCGAGCGGATCGCGAACGCGCCCGGGCGTTGCGGATTGAACAGCGCGACGCCCCCATCGACCGCGGCGCGCTCATCGCCGACCTGCTGGAAACCGCCGGTGAGGCCACGCACGACGACGGCGTTGCCGACCTGGGCGCGGGCCAGCACCGGCAGAGACGCTGCGCTGGCAACGAGCAAGGTGACGTCGACGACCCCGTCTTCGATGTCTGCATCCGGCAGCGTCGACAGCTCGACGAGCGGGGCGCCGGCGGGCACCTCCAGCAGCGTCGGACGCGTCGGCGCGGTGGCGCACGCCGCCAGGAGCGCACCGGTCGCCAGGAGGACGAGGCCAGGGAAAGTGGGAGCTGGGTTCAACACGATCCATCCGCTCAGCAACTCGTGAGCCATCGACAGCGCCGCCTTCAGGCGCGCGAGGCAGTGACCGAAGCAGTTCCAAGGCAGGGGGCCCGGCGAAAGCCCAGCGCCGCGCAACGACGACCAAGGCCCCCATCAATCCGGCCGCGCGAGCGGACCGACCCGCCAGACGCCCAGTAACCGATGGGGTCACAAATCGGCTGAAACGGTCACTAAACAAAGACGCCGGCTGCGTCGGACCTGGAGCGACGCAGGGCCCCGCGCTTGCACGGCGGCTG
>JBKJNL010000427.1:0-3947 GCA_046593615.1 Myxococcota bacterium
TCTGGGCCACCTGGTGCGCGCCCTGCCGCGCCGAGCTGCCCAGAAGTGCAACAGCAGGGGACCGTGCACGCGCAGCGGCTCCGACCCCGTGGCCGTCATCAGCGTCAACGCCGGCAGCGTCGTCGGCGTCACGGCGTCGATGACCGGCACGCGCAGCGGTGGCTCGCGTCGGTGGCGGACGACGAAGAACGCGCCCACGAGCGCGACCTGCAGGAGCACGAGACCGGCGGCGATGGTCAGGCGACGACGGAGCGTGGGGGTCACGGGTCCGCCGTCGTCGTCGTCGCGGTCGTCGTCGTCGTGGGCAGCGCAGGCGGCGCGGGCGGCGCTGTCTCCGCGGGCGGCGCTGTCTCCGGCGCGGGGCGTCGACCAAGTGCTGCGTAGAGCACCGGCAGCACGAACAGCGTCAGCAGCGTCGACGAAATGACGCCGCCGATGACGACGGTGGCCAGGGGCCGCTGCACCTCGGCGCCGATGTCGGTGTTGAGGGCCATCGGCAGAAAGCCCAGGGCCGCCACCAGCCCCGTCATCAGCACCGGGCGCAGACGCTCGCTGGCGGCGTCGACGACGGCGCGCTCGAGGGGCAGGCCCTGCGCGAGCTTCTGGCGGATGCACGAGACGAGCACCATGTCGGCCAGCACCGAGACGCCCGACAGCGCGATGAAGCCGATGGCGGCCGACACGCTGAAGGGGATGTCGCGCAGCCACAGGGCCACGACGCCGCCGACCGCCGCGAACGGCACGCCGGTGAAGACCCGGGCGGCGTCGAGCAGGCGCCCGTAGGTCACGTAGAGCAGCCCGAAGATCAAGAGCAGCGCCAGCGGCACGACGACGAGCAGGCGATTCCTGGCGTCGGTGAGGTGCTCGAACTGGCCGCCGAAGCGCACGTACCAGCCGGGCGGCAGCGCGAGCTCGGCGTCGATGCGGCGCCGGGCTTCGGCGACGAAGCTGCCGACGTCGCGGTCGCGCACGTTGGCCTGCACGACGATGCGGCGCTTGCCCCACTCCCGTTGGATGGTGCTCGGCCCTTCGGTGCTGGTGATGCGCGCCAGGCTGCGCAGGGGCACGCGGTCGCCGTTGTCGCCGGCGACCAGCACCCGCCCCAGGGCCTCGGGGCTCTGGCGGTAGACGTCGGCCAGCCGCACCGCGATCGGGAAGCGGCGATCGCCCTCTTGCAGCTCACCGACCTCGAGGGTGCCGAGGGCGCGGACCACGTCGAGCACCTCGCGCACAGCCACGCCGTGGCGGGCGGCGGCGTCGCGGTCGACCTCGACGACGACGACGGGGGCGCCCGTGACCTGCTCGACCGCGACGTCGGTGGCGCCGGCGACGCCCTTCAAGATCCCTTCGACGCGCACGGCCTGCTTCTGCAAGCCGTCGAGGTCGTCGCCGAAGATCTTGACGCCGACGTCGTTTCGGATGCCGGCCACCATCTCGTTGATGCGCATCTCGATGGGCTGCGACAGCGCCGGCCGCATGCCCGGAAAGTCGGCGAGCAGCGCCTCGATCGCTTTCGCCAGCTCATCCTGGGTGCGCGCTTTGGTCCAGCGGTCGCGGTCCTTCAGGCTGACAAAGACATCGGTGAGCTCGACGCCCATGGGGTCGGTGGCCACCTCGGCGGTGCCGGTGCGGCTCCAGACGCGCTCGATCTCGTCGGGGAATGCTTCGAGCAGGGCCCGCTCGATGAGCGTTCCGTAGCGCACCGACTCTTCGAGCGAGACGCTGGCCAGGCGCACGGTGTTGATGACCAGCGCACCCTCGGAGAGCCGCGGCATGAGCTCGGAGCCGAGCTGGGTCGCAAGCACCACGCCGTTGACGAAGAACAAGACGGCGACGGCGAGGACCACGGTGCGCGCGCGCAGGGCCCAGGAAAGCGCCGGCAGATAGATTCGTTTGATGCCGCGGACGACGAAGCCGTCGTGGTCGTGTTCGTCGTGGTCGTTGTCGTTGTCGTTGTCGTCGTCGTTTGCGCCTGGAGCCGACGTTTTTTTCAGGAGCAGGCTCGACAGCACCGGCATCAGCGTCAGCGACAGCAGCATCGAGCCGATGAGCGCAAAGACGACGGTGAGGGCCATGGGCCGAAAGAGCTTTCCCTCGATGCCGGTGAGCGTGAGGACCGGCAGGTAGACGATCAAGATGATGAGCTCGCCGAACATCGTCGGCTTGCGCACCTCGAGGGCGGCGTCTCTGACGACGTCGAGCACGGGGCGTTTGTCTTTGCCGGCCAGGCGGCGCACGGCGTTTTCCACCTGGATGACCGAGCTGTCGACGACGAGGCCGAAGTCGATGGCGCCGAGGCTCATCAAGCTGCCGGTGACCCCGGCCTGCAGCATCAGGTCAAAGGCAAACAGCAGCGACAGCGGGATGGCCGAGGCCACGATGAGCCCGGCGCGCAGGTTGCCCAGAAAGATGAACAACACCGCGATGACCAGCAGCGCGCCCTCGAGCAGGTTGGTGCGCACCGTGTGCAGCACCCGGTCGACGAGGGTGGTGCGGGCGTAGACGACGTCGGCGGTGACGCCCGGCGGCAGCGTCTTTTCGATGCTGGCCAGCCGGGCCGCGAGGGCCTGGGTGACGTCGTGGCCGTTCTCGCCGACCAGCGCGAACCCGAGGCCCAGCACGACCTCGCCGGTGCCGTCGGCGGTGACCGCGCCGCGGCGGGGGGCCCGGCCGTCGACGACGGTGGCGACGTCGCGCACGAGGATGGGCACGCCGCTGCGCCGCGTGATGACGGTGGCCTCGAGCTGTCGTGGGCTCGTGACGATGCCGAGGCCCTGGACGACGGCGGCTTCGCCGGCCTGGACCATGACGCCGCCGCCGGCGTTGCCGTTGTTGTCTTCGAGCGCTGTGACGAGCGCGCGCAGGGTGAGGTCGTGCTTCATCAGGGCGACGGGGTCGACGACGACGTGGATCTGGCGCTCGTCGCCGCCCCAGGTGTTCACCTCGGCGACGCCGGGGACCGAGCGCAGCTGGGGCGAGAGGCTCCACTCCTGCAGCGTCCGCAGCGCGGCCAGGTCGCTGTCGCCGTCACCGCGCACCAGGTACTGAAAGACCTCGCCGAGGCCGGTGGCGACGGGGCCGAGCGTCGGGCGCGCGATGCCGGCCGGCAAGCTGACCTCCTGCACCCGCTCCATCACCAGCTGGCGCGACAGGTAGAGGGCGGCGTCGTCGTCAAAGATGGCGGTCACCTGCGAAAAGCCGGGCTTCGACAGCGACCGCACCTCGGCGAGCCCTGTGAGGCCGGCAATCGACTGCTCGATGCGCGCCGTGATCTGGCGCTCGACCTCGAGCGGCCCCAGCTCGGGCGCCGCGGTGTTCACCTGCACCTGCACCGGCGTGGTGTCGGGAAAGGCATCGAGCGGCAGCCGCACAAACGACGCCACGCCCGTGAGCGCCACGGTCAACCAGGCGACGATGACGACGAAGCGATGCCGCAACGACCAGGAAATGACGACGTCGAGCATGGATCGCCTCAGTCGCAGCAGCCGGCGCCGATGGCGTCGGGCAGCGTCTCGGTCTTCAACAGAAAGCTGCCGGTGGTGACGACGTCTTCGCCGGCCGCGACGCCGCTTTCGATCTCGACGAGGTCGCCGTCTTCGAGCCCCAGCCTGACGCGGCGCGCTTCGTATTGGCCCTCGCCGGACTGCACGAACACCAGCAGCACGCTCTTGGCCCGCTGCACGGCTGCGCGCGGCACCATCACCGTGGCCCGATCACCGCCGACGGCGATGCGCGCGCTGCCAAACATCTGGGCCCGCAAGGCGCCGTCGACGTTCGGCAGGGCCACCCGCGCTTGCGCGGTGCGCGTCGCGGGGTCGATGCCCGGCGCGATCCAGGCGGTGGTGCCCGTGAAGCGGCGCCCGGGCAGGGCGTCGACGAGGAGCTCGACCGGCTGCCCGGTGGTGACGACGGCGAGGTCGCGCTCGGGCACATCGATCTCGGCCCAC
>JBKJNL010000322.1:0-3168 GCA_046593615.1 Myxococcota bacterium
CAGTTGCCCCGCCTCGTCGCCGCCGCCCTCGCCGGTCGCCCCGAGCAGGTGGCCAAAGTCAACGCCGAGATGGAAGACCTGTGTTGGCGCCTCGGCTTCCCGTACATCTTGAACAGCCGCATGCGCCTGTGGATGCCGACCTACCACCTCGAGCGCGGTGAGCTCGAGCTGGCCCGGGCCGTCACCAACAAGATCGAAGGCATGGGCAAGGCCACGCGCGACTCGTGGTTGTTGACCTACGCCGCCATCTACCGCGGCCTCGACGCCCAGGCCTCGGGTGAGCCGGCGCGCGCCGAGCCGTTGTTGCGACAAGCCGTCGAGACCGCGCGGCAGAAGAAGCTCGGACGCCTGACGCTCGCCCTGTGCTCGCTCGGCCAGACCCTCGTCGAGCTGGGCCGCGTCGACGACGCGAGGCCCCTGGCCCAGGAGGCCTTTGCGCGGGCGACCTCCCCGCTCTTCGCGTCGCCCTATGACGAGGTCGTCAGCCGTCGTCTGCTGGCGCTGGTCGGCTCCGACGAAGACGCCGACGGCCACCTGCAGAAGAGCCTCAGCCTCGCGAAAGAAATCGAGAACCCGGTGCAGGAAGGCTTCTCGGCCCTCGCCCTGGCCCGGCACCTGGTCAAGCGCGGCTCCGCCGACGCCGTCGCCGTCGCCGAGCGCGCTCGATCGGTGTTTGGCTCGCTGCACAATGCCCATGGCTTGCAGCTGGTCGAGCGCGTGCTGGAGACAACAAAAAAGCCCGAAGGTCACCGCGCGACTGACGGACCGGAGCCTTCATGACGACGACGTCGATCTCGGTCGTGAAGCCCGAGCAGATGCGGCCTGCGGGTGCGCCGGGTCCGTCGGGTCCGTCGGGTCCGTCGGGTCCGTCGGGTCCGCCGGTGCCGTCGGCGCCGACGCTGCCGCCGACGTCGTCGTCGTCGGCCCTAGTGAAGCAGATGCTGCGGGCTCGCCGCCTGGCCGAGCTGGGCCTCGTGCGCCTGGCCTGGTCGCGGGTGCTGGCCGCCGACGCTGAGATCGCAAAGGCCCCGCCGCTCGAGCGGATCGGCTCCCTGCTGTCGGTTGGTGAAGTGCTCCGCCGGGCCAGCCAGATGAAGGCGGCCGCCGACGTCTACAGCCGCATCGTCGTCGACGCCAAAGAAGCCCGGCTGCGTTCGCTGGCCTCGGGCGCGCTGCTGATGGCCATCGATTGTCGCGTGCTGGCCGGCGACCTCGAAGGCGCGGCCCGCCTCATCACCCCCGCCGACGTCGGCGGTGAATTGTTGTCCGTCGCCGTCGACGGCGCCGGCGCCGCCGAAGCCGCCCTGCACCTGGCCCGCGGCCACACCCAGGAGGCGCGCCTGCGCTTGAAGCAGGTGCCCGACAACGTCATCGATCCCTGGACCCGCGGCCTCGTCGATCTCCTGCGAACCGAGACCCTGCTGGAGATGGGCGCCGTGGTGGGCGCCGAGCAGCAGCTGGCCCGCCTCGAGAGCGGGCTCGGGCTCGACCTCAAGAACGGCGGCACGCGCTTCACCGAAGTGCGGCTGCGGGTGCTGGCCCTGCGCGCGGCCTATGAGATCGCTGCCCTGCGCACCAAGAGCCGGGGGCTGGCACCCGTCGGCAAAGACGCCGCCAAAGACTCCGCCGCCGCCCGCGTCGCCGTCGACCGCGTCCTCGGCTACGCCACCGCGTTTCCGTTGCACATGGCCCAGGCCTTGAGCTTGCGGGGCGAGCTCGAGCTGGCTGTCGGCGTCGACCCGCAGCGCTCCTTTGATCAAGCCACCGCGCTGCTCGACAGCCAGGGCCTGGCGTGGCCGGTGGCGGCCCTGGTCGCGCGCCAATCGCAACAGATCCGCGCGACGCAAGAGCAGCGCACCGCGCAGCGGCTCGGACCTGCGCGGCAGCTGCTGCTCGACGCCGGCGCTGCCGCCCGCCTCGGCACCGCCGTCAAGGCGTCGTCGTCGGAGCCGCAGCAGCGCAAGTCGATCGCGATCCGCCTCGAAGCCGCCCTCGACGACCCCGCGCTCACCGACGGCGCCGGCCTCGAGGCCGTCATCGAGGTCAGCCGCTACCTGGCTTCGCTGCGAAACCTCGACGAGCTGTTCGACAAGACCCTCGACGCGATCGTGCGCGTGACCCGGGCCGAGCGCGGCGCGTTGTTGCGGCCGATCCCCGGCAAAGACGGCGAGGCCGGGGGCTGGGAGTGTCTGGCGGCCCGCGGCATGAAGAAGGAGTCGGTGCTCGAGGGCAGCGGCGCCATCACCTTCAGCGTCGTCCGCAACGCCGTCGAGACCGGCGAGGCCGTGCTGTCCGACAACGCCTTGTCCGACGAGCGCTTCAAGGAGCGGCAGAGCGTCGTCGCCACCGACATCCGCTCGGTGCTGTGCTCGCCGGTGCGCACCCGCACCCGCACCCTCGGCTACGTCTATCTCGATCGCCGGCTGGTCTCGGTGAGCTTCCGCGTCGAGCAGCAAGACCTGCTCGCGGCCATCTGCACCCAGGTCGCCGTCGCCTGGGAAAACGCGCTGGCGTTCTCGGAGATCGACGCGCTGAATTCGGGCCTCGAGCAGAAGGTCAAGGCCCGCACCCTCGAGCTGCGCGACACCAACGACAAGCTCAAGTCGTCGATCGAAGAGCTGACCAACACGCGCCTGAAGCTCGCCGAGGCCCAGCGCGACGCCCTGGAAAAAGAGATGGGCCTGGCCCGTGACATCCAGCGCTCGATCCTGCCCCCCGAAGACGTCGTCACCCGGCCTGGTCTCTCGTTCGTCGGCCGTGTCTGGCCCGCCAGCTTCTGCGGCGGCGACTGGTGGTCGATGGCGCCCTTGCCCGGCGATCGCACCCTGTTCATCGTCGCCGACGTCACCGGCCACGGCGTGGCGGCGTCGTTGATCACCGCGGTCGCCCGGGCCTGCCTCGACACCATCGGCGTCCTCGGTGGCTCGGTCGGCGCGGCACCCGCTGCGGCATCGACAACAGCGCCGGAGACGACGTCGGAGACCGCGCCGGAAACGAAGCCGACGCTGCCGGCGACCGCCGAGCTGCAGCGCGGTCCGGCGGCGACGTTGGCGGTGCTGAACGAGGTGGTGCACGCCGCCACCCACGGGCAGCTGTGCGCCACCGCCTTTGCCGTCGTCGTCGACCCCGTCGCAAAAACGCTCACGTTCTCGAGCGCCGGCCACAACC
>JBKJNL010000647.1:0-4175 GCA_046593615.1 Myxococcota bacterium
ACGTCGACGGGGGACGCGCCCTGGGCCGCGAGGTCGCCGTTGTACGCAGCGAGGTCTGACGGGCAGTCGTTCAAGCCGCCCGGGCTCACCATGTAGTGCACGCGGAAGCCGGTGATGTCTGCCGGATTGCCTTGAGGGACCCACGACGAGAACAGCCGCGCGTCGCCGGGGATCAGGTCGTCCATGAAGGGCAGGCTCGGCGGCGTGGTGTCGACGGTGATCGTGATGACGTCGTCACCGCTGGTGTTGCCGGCGTTGTCGATGGCCCGCACGCGCAGGCGCGTCTCGCCTTCGAGCAGCTGCAGGTTGTCCTGCGTGACGGTGAACGCCGTGCGTCCATCCCAGCGGCACTCACCGTCGCCGGTGTTCGGATCGCGGGTGAGCTGCTCACAGCGCCCGGAGCCGACGCCGCTGATGAGGTAGGGCAACGACTGCACATCGAGGCCCGAGCCGCCATCGGTGGACTCGGTGACCAGGGGGTTGATGACCACCGAGCCGCCCGCCGCGAGCAACACGCCGCTGTTGCCGAACTTCGGGTCGCTGGGCGCGGTGGTGTCGAGCCGAATCTGGACCGGCGTCGGCGTGCTCGTGTTGCCCAGCACATCGACCAGGCGCACGCGCACCGTCTTGGTGCCGTCGCCGGCCGAGAGGCTGAACGGGTAGCTCACACCAGCGCTCGGCGCGTTGAACGCGACGGCGTCGGCGAAGCTGGCCAGCTCAGAGAGCTCGACCCGCACAACGTCGGAGTCGATGGTGCCGCTCAGAATGACGACGTCGACGGCGCCGGAGCGCGTGTTGTTGAGCGCCGGGGCTCCGGTGGTGCGCAGACCGCTCGAGCCTTCGACCTGCAGTTGCAGATCGGCCGTGACCTCGGTGTCGAGGATGATCTCGTCCTCAAAGGGGCCGGTGACGTTGCCGGCGGAATCCCTGAAGCACGCGCCCACCACCTTGGTTTCGTTGCGAGCGTTGATGAAGCTCACGCGATCCACGAGGTTGAACGCCGTGAAGCCCGAGGTGGCGCCGTCGCACACCAGAGTGCGGCCGGTGTCGTCGACGATCTTCATCTGCACGATCTCGTTGATGGCGTGATCGAGGGCGATCTCGCCCGGCACGTTCGAGACCTTGCTGGTCGCGCGGGCATCGCCATCGACGCGGATCTTGGGCGGGCCGCTGAGGGCGATGAAGTCGACGTCGCCGCTGATGTTGCCGGCGGCGTCCTTGAAGCAGGCAAAGATGCCCTTTCTGCCGCTGCCCGACGACAGCGTCGCCGTGGTCGTGTCCGGGCTCGGGGCCGCGACGTCGGTGTAGATCGCGCTCGCGCAGTCGATGGTGTCGGCGGCAATGGCGAAGCGCACGACGTCGACGGGGTAGCTGACCGTGACAGTCACGTTCTCGGTGGTCGTAAAGGCCGCGCCGTTGTCGATGCTGACGACGGCGCCGTTGGGCGAGACCGTGTCCAGCACGATCGTGTCGATGCGGCCCGGCGTCGTCGCGCAAGTCACGAAGGGCTGGTCGTCGTTGCCCGCGTCGTCGCGGAATCGCACCGCGACGGTCTTTGTGCCGTCACCGCCGGGGAGCACCAGGGTCACAAACGACGAGAAGGGCTCAAAGGGCTCGTTGTCGGCGCAGCCGTCGGTGGCGACCTGCATCAGCGTGGCCCCGCTGGCCTGCAGGCTCGCGGTGGGTGTGACGACGTTGGTGGCGACGGCGCCGTCGGCGACGCAGATGCCCGTCCGCAGCGGGCCGGTCGCGGGGCAGTTGAAAGTGAGCGCCACCGGGGCCGCGCGATCGAGGGTGATGCGCGCGGTCGCGGTCGCGGCGTTGCGAGCCTCGTCGACGACGACGACGGTGACGGTCTTTTCTCCGTCGGCGCCGCCCGCTGCGGTCAAGAGCACCGACGACGACGTGTTGAACGCGATGAGCGCGGGGTTGGCGTTGGCCTCAGTGACGAGCTTCATCTGCGTGGCGCCGACAGCGTCGACGCGGGCTGTGGCCGTGGCGTTGTTGGTGATGTCGGCGCTGCCGGTGTCGGTGTCGGTGATCAAGAAGCTCGTCAGCACCGGCGGCGCCGTGTCGAGGGTGATGGTCGCCGTCGACGGGCTTGAGATGTTGCCGGCGCGATCGATGACTTGCAGGCGCACAGCCTTGTCGCCGTCGGCCGCGGAGAGGAAGAAGCCCGCCGACAGCGCGGTCTGCACGGCCACGAAGCCGACGCCGGCGAAGCTCAGGCTCTCGGTGATCCGGACACCGATGATGTCGCTCGACCCCGTAAGGGTGAGGTCGGTGTTGCGGGTCGTCGTCAGCGTCGTCGACGTCGCGGCGTCGCCCAGTCGGCCCCGCAGCGCAAAGGTGGTGACGATCGGATCGGTGGCGTCGAGGGTCACGACCAGCCGGTCGATGGCCACTGTGGTCGGATCGAAGTCGAACTCGGCGCTCTCGTTGCCGGCCGCGTCGATGAACGAGATGCGGGTCGTCCGCAGGGCCTCGGCCGCGGGGAAGCGGACAAAGACAAAGGCGTCGTAGGGCTCGACCTGGGTCTCGTCGACGCCGCCGACGCTGTCGACGAAGTCGCCGTCGCCGTTGAAGTCGGTTCGCGCGACCACGCTTTCGACGAAGCCGTTGGCGTTGGGATCGATGGCCTCGACCTTGAGCAGTAGGGCCGGGTCTTCGACGCCGTCGCCGTTGACGTCGAAGCCGCTGGTGAACAGCGCGCCGGCGTCGTCGGCCTGGCAGTTGGCGCACGCGACGCTGGTGCCTTCGGGGACGGTCAGGTCGAGATTGATCGCACCCTGCACAAAGACGCTGTTGCCGGCGGCGTCGCCGAGGCAGGCGCCGACGCTGCGCGTGCCTTCGGGCCCGTTCAACGTCGCCACGCGCGTCTCGTTGCCGTCGAAGTTGTTGATGTTGAAGGTGCCATCGCAGGCGTCAGCCGGCACCTTGGCCCGCAGCCCTGGCTCGAGGCTCGTGAGCTGCACGTCGACCAGGCGCGTCGGCGTGAACCCCGGACGCGGCAGAGCGAGGCCGCCGGTCGCCGTGGCGGTGACGACGACCGCGCCGGCGGGGGGCGTGGTGTCGAGCCGGACGATCTTGCTGAGCGTGGTCGCGTGGCCGCTCTCATCGATGATGCAGCCGTTGATGACCTTGTCGCCTTCGCCCGACGTCGTCGTGAACGACGTGAGCGACGAGAACGGCAGGTAGATGCCCGTGTCGTTGCAGTTGAGGGCGCCCTGGCTGAAGGCCACGCCCAACAGGTCGCTGTCGACGGCGCCGGTGTCGATGATCAAGAGCGTCAGCTGCGTGGTGTTGACGAAGCGCGTGCCACCGGAGTCGGCGCCCTCGAGCAGATCGAGGGTCACCGTGGGCGCGGTGGTGTCGAGGCCGATGACGTCGCTGGTGGGGGCAGCCGAGAAGTTTCCGGCCACGTCCCTGAAGCAGGCGAACACCGTCTTCTGGCCATCGCCCGTCGACAAGACATGCGGGAGCACCGCGGCTTTGGTCACGTAGCTGAGTGCGGCGTTGCAGGTCGGGGCGGTGTTGTTGACAAAGGCGACGGCGGCCACGTCGTCGCTGGTGGCCAGGCTGATGTTCACCGAGGTCGAAGAAGCGAACGCCAGGCCGGCGCCCACGATGATGGTGCCCGAGGGCCGGGTGCGATCCACCACGATTTGACCGGTCGTCGACGTCACGTTGCCAGCGGCGTCTTTGAAGCACGCCGCGTAGATCTTGGTGCCGTCGGAGTTGTTCAGCGCGATGTTGGCGACGACGAGGGGCGAGGTCGCGGGCAAGGCCGCGTAGCCGGCGGCGGTGCCGCAGTCGACGCTGCCTTCGCCGTGCTTGATCTGCGTCTCTTCGCCCGCGCCCGGTGAGAACGCGAAGGTCACGTTCACGACCGCGTTGGTCGTGAAGCCCGCGCCGTCGCCCGCGAGGGTCGAGGCCAGGTTCACGGCGATGGGCGCCGACGGGGCCACGGTGTCGAGGGCGATGGCGTCGGTGCGCCCGGGCGTGGTCGCGCAATTCACAAAGGTCTGGTCGACGTTGCCGGCGGCATCGCGGAAGCGCACGGCCACCGTCTTTGTGCCGTCAACGGCGGGCAGGAGCGCCGTGGTCAGCGCCGTGAGCTGCACAAAGGCCTCGGTGTCGGCACACCCGTCGGTGGCGATGGCGACCTCGCTGGC
>JBKJNL010000658.1:0-3794 GCA_046593615.1 Myxococcota bacterium
GTCGGGCGTCAGCTGCTGGCCGCTGCCGATGTCCACCGGGTGCACCGTGTAGGGCAGCCCGAGCTCCTCGAGGGTGATCGGGAGCTTGCGGCCGTTGGGCGTCGTCCAGGTGTAGAGGTCGATCATCGCGCGGGGTGTGCTCACTCGCCCCCCTCCGCGCAAGGGCGGGCCTCACCAGTTGGGCAGGCCCCCGCCGTTCTTGTCGAAGATGGTCACGTGGAAGTGGTGGTGGTGGAAATAGAACCAGCCGATGTCTTCGGCTTCGGTGCGGTCGTAGACGATGCCGAGGCCTTCACGGCAAGCGCGGCCGGTGAGCCAGCCCGCCGCGCACAGCTGATCGCCAGCGCGCGAGACCAGGGCGCCGGCTTTTCCGTCGACGGCAATGGCGCGGAACTGGTCGCTCTCCTGCATCAAGCCGATGAACAGCGCCGTGCGCCAGATGTCCATGTTGTAGGGCTCGCTGGTGCAGTGCTCCTGGCCGCCGTCGTCGCAGACGGGGCGCAGGCGGTTGTCGCTGGTGTTCACCTGGTAGTAGCCGATGTCCATGTCGTAGCCGCGCTCGTGGCACTGCGCGGGGTGGCCGGGCGAGCCGTCGGAGGTGCCGGGGATGCTGCCGTCGGCCTCGCTCATGTCGCCGAGCATCAAGTCGCCGCCGTTGCCGGGGAAGTTGGCGGCGAGGCAGGCGACGGCGGCCGAAGCCGACGTGATCATCTGGCGCAGGTCGCGGCGCACGAAGCTGCGGTACTGGTTCGCCGACGTCTCGCCGTTGAGCGGGTAGTCCTCGTAGCCGACGCCGTTTCTGGGATCGAACGTGACGAGCTCGCCGCAAAAGGCTTCGTCGCCGTCGCAGTCGAGGGCCGGCAGCGTCGCCGCCGGGCACGACGGCACCGGTCCGGTGGGGACGACGTTGACGTCGAGCATGCAGTGGCCGGCGGCGCCGCAGACGAAGCCGGCGTCGCAGCCGCCTTCGCAGACGCCGGGGGTGACGGGCTCGCCTTCGCCTTCGGTGCCGCCGCCGCCGGTCAACAGCGCGCACGAGTCGCTGCAGCCCTGGTCGCAGCCGCCGACGCTGGCCTCGGTGAACGAGCACGAGCCGTCGGCATCGCAGGCGCCGCCGCAGCCCGAGGCGCCGCCGTCGAGGGCATCGCAGTCGGGCCAGCACACGCCCTCGCCGCCGTCGACGAGGGGCCAGCAGCGCGATCCCGCCGCGCAGCCGGCGGTGCCGCCGACCTCGGCGCAGGTGGCCGTCGACGCCAGCTGCATGCAGACGCCGAGCGCGCACAAGCCGGGGTTGGCGGCGGTGCCGGCGCAGTCGTCGTCGCAGTCGCAGGCCGCGCCGCGGGCGAGGGTGCCGACCACTCCGCCTCCGCCTTCGCCTTCGCCTTCGGTGCCGGTGCCGGTGGCTTCGCCTTCGCCTTCGGTGCCGGTGGCTTCCCCTTCGCCCTCGTCACCGCCGGAGCCGCGGCCGCCACCGCCGCCGAGCACCTCGGGGACCGCGCAGCCGCCGAGGGCGGCGGCGAGAACAACAACGGCGGCGAGCAAGACGGGCCGGATGATCATGTGAGGTGGGATAATGTAGGGGCACCCCGTGGCAACCGGGTCGGCCGCCCGGGACCTCGGGCGTTTGACCGATGCCCCCCGCCGTCCCCCGCCGTCACAGGCCGGTCTGTGGCGGCTCGAGAGGTGGAGCCAGAAAAGGTGGAGCGAGGGCGGCGGCGAGCGAAGCCACGGCCGGCGTCTCGGCCAGCCGCACGGTGCGGGTCGGGTGGGCGAGGGCCGCGCCGGACTCTTCGACGATGCGCAAAAACGCCAGCAGCAGGCGGCTGCGGATGACGGCGAATTCGTCGAAGTCGCGGGTGTCGAACCAGGCGCTGCACTCGATGTCGAGGCTCGCCGGTCCAATGGCCGAGAGGCGGGCGGTGATGCCCTCGGGCCACACCTTTGGCTCGGCGCGGATCATGGCGTCGAGCCCTGCGACCACGGCCTGCAGCTGCGCGCTCGTCGTCGCGTGCCCGACGTTCAGCATCACCAGCAGGCGGATGCGGTCGCGCTCGGCAAAAGATTCGATGCGCTTCTCGGCGAGCTGTCCGTTGGGCAGCGTGACCAGCGTGCGATCGAGGGTGCGGATGCGCGTCGATCGCAAGCCGATGGCTTCGACGGTGCCGATGAGGTCGTCGACCTTGATCGAGTCGCCCTCGCGAAACGGTTGATCGACGCCGACGGCAAAGGCGCCGAACAAATTCTCGAAGGTCTTTTGCGCCGCCAGCGCCACCGCCAGCCCGCCGATGCCGAGGCCGGCCAACAGGCTCGCCACCGGGTAGCCAAACGACGAGATGACCGCGATCGCGGCAATGGCGACGACGGTGACCTTGAAGATGCGGCCGCCCAGCGGCACCAGGGCCCGCGACGCCGGCTTGTCGAGGCTCCACGGCGAGGCCAGCAGGTGGGTGACGACGACGTCGACGACGCGCAGCAGCGCCCAGAAGAACGCGACCATCAGGCCGGTGCGCAAGGCGCCGTCGAAGAGCTCCCGGGGTCGTCCCCACAGCTCGATCCACGGCGACAGCGCGGCCGCGGCGGCGACAGTCAGCGCCAGGGTGATGGGGCCGCGCAGCCCCGTGACCAGCTCGTCGTCCCAGCTCGCGCGCGTGCGGGCCGCCAACCGTCGCAGCAGCGCCTGCAGCAGCCGGCTGGCGACGACGCCGACGAACCAGGACAGGGCCAGCAACAGCGGCAAGAGCAGCCACTGGTAGCGCAGCAGGCCCAGCGGTCCTTCGCGCAGCAGCACGTCGGGCAGGCGCTCGATGAGGGCCCCGTGGGGCACGGCGCGCCAGGCGTCGTCGACGCGGGCCACGGTCGGCGACGAGAAAACCCAGTGCACCCCCGACACCCCCGACACCGCCGGCGCCACGCGCACCAGCTCGACCGGCACCGCCAGCCCGTCGTCGAGCCCCAGCTCACCGACCTCATCGACATCGTCGGCCAGGCCGTCGTCGGGGTCCCCGTGCGACAGCGGCGAGACCTCTTTGAGCGAGACGGCCGCGCCGCGATCGAGCAGCAGACGCAGGCGGCGCACGGTGCGCGGGCCCTCGGCCGGTGCCTGCTCGAGGTAGAGCGCGGCGTCGTCGAAGCGGCCGTGGCGGGCGTGATCGAGAAAATGCGACAGCGCCGCCCGCGGCGAATCCGGCGCCGTCGCCGCCTCCTTTTTCTTCTTTTTCGTCGTCGTCGTCATCGCTGCTGCTGCTGCTGCTGCTGGGGCGTCCGGCGTGGGCGTGGACGCGACCGGTTCCGCGGCGCCCGCGGCCGTCGCGCTGAGCCCGACGAGCGCGATGAGCCCGACGAGCGCGACGAGCCCGACACGCGCAGACGACAGAACAACGACGAGAGCGCGCATCACAGGTCCTCCGGCACAGCGCGCCGAGGTAGCCGCAGCAAGAGGGCGGCGCAAAACGTCTGCTGTCCCGGGGGCTATCGCCGTTTTCGATTCTCGATGATCGTCAACGTCGCCCCTGCGTCCCTGGGGCCCGCGCCGCACCACCCTGTGCTCCGCTCCCGCTCAACAAAAAAAGGCCCCGATGACCACACCGAAGTCTCCCCCGACGACCGCAGCGCCGACCGCAGCGCCGACGCCGGCAGCGAAGTGCCCGTTCCACCAGACCGCCGGCGGCGGCACCACCAACCGCGAGTGGTGGCCCAAGCACCTGCGCGTCGACCTGCTGGCCCAGCACTCCGGCAAATCAGACCCGATGGGGGCCGGCTTCGACTACGCCGCCGCCTTCAAGGGCCTCGACCTC
>JBKJNL010000736.1:0-3072 GCA_046593615.1 Myxococcota bacterium
CGACGGTGACCTCGAGCTCATGCTCTACCAGACGCTGGTCGGCGCCTGGCCGCTGACCCGCGAGCGCCGCCTTTTCGACATAGGCGTGGCAGCGCTCGCGGGTCAGCGGCCAGGCGCCGACCAGCGTCTGGTAGAGCATGAGCTCGAGGTCACCGTCGGGCGCGCCGTGTTTCTTCTTTGACGCGTTGTGGTCGCGGAAGCGGCGCACGGCCTGGCACCAGGCTTCGGGCTCTTCGGTCAGCACGCACAGGCGCGCCCGCAGGTCTTCGCTGCGCTTGGTGTCGTGCGTCGACGTCGCTGCCATGCGCAGCGGCCGGGCCGCGAGGTTCTGCTGGTGGAAGCGGGCCAGGCCATCTTCGAAGCGCGCGGGATCACCACCGACCTCGTTGAGCGGCAAGAAGCGCGACCAAGCGTAGAAGGCGGTGTCTTCAACGCCCTTGGCCGCCGTCGGGCTCGTGAGCTGCTGAAAGCGGATCGTGAAGCGTGCGACGTCGTCGCGGCCCCCGCTGGCATCTGGCGGATCGTCCAGGACGCCGGTCAACACGTCTTCGATGAGCTGGAAGGCGCGGGGCTCGACGTTGGGCTCGGCCGTGCGCGCCGTGCGCAGCGCCAGCTGCAGGTGGGGGTCGTCGGGCGAGCGGCCATAGCTGCGGTAGACCGGATAGGCCGCGGCCACCGCGCGCAGGGCCACGCGCAGGTCGTGGCGGGTCACGTCGCGGTAGCGGCGGTGGAGGGTGCTGAGCTCGACGAGCCCCTGGGTGGCGCGCTCGACGTCGCTGCCGAGGGTCTCTTTGAGCACGAGCCGACGGGCCGCCGCCGCCACCTCGTCAAAGCGGCGGGCGTCGCCGCTCATCTCGGTGTGCAGCGCGGTGAACGGCGCCGCGGCTTGTGGATCGATGAACACGCCGGTCAGGTCGTTCAAGACCTCGTAGCCGGTGGTGCCGGCGACGGGCCAATCCGCCGGCAGCTCTTCGGCTTGTTCGCCGTGCAGGGCGACGATCTTCTCGACGACGATCCAGGCCCGCGGCGCGAGGCTGTGCAGGCGCTCGAGGTAGGTCTTCGGGTCGGCGAGCCCATCGACGTGGTCGACGCGCAACCCCTGGATGCGGCCTTCGTCGACGAGGATCTTCAACAGCGCGTGGGTCTCTTCAAAGACGCGCGGGTCTTCCATGCGCAGGCCGATCAGATCGTTCACGTCAAAGAAGCGGCGGTAGTCGAGCTCGCGCTCCGCGGTGCGCCAGTGGGCGAGCCGGTGGTTTTGTTGATCGAGGAAGCCGTCGAGCGCCGTGGCGTCGGCGTTGAGGGCGGCGACGGCGGCGTCGACGGCGGCGGCGCCGGCAGCGTCTTCGCGGAGGAAGCGCGCGGTGGCGTGCTTCAAGACCCGCACGTCGCGTTGGCGGCGCTCGCGCATGCGCTCGTCGGCGAGCGACGGTTGCGGCAGGCCGTGCCAGGCGTCGGCAAAGAAGCCGAGCGCGTCGGCGGTGTCGCGCGGTCTCGCTGAGCCCGGCGCCAGGTGGCTGATGGCCGCCGCGAGCAGCAGGCCGATGGATCGCGGCGCCACCGGCACGCGGTGCTCGTAGACGTGGAAGACGAACGCGCCCTCTTGCCGCACGAGCTGGATGTCGCCCTTCTGCACGCAGTCGATGCGGTGGTCGCCCAGCAGCGGCAAGAGCACCACGTTGCGGTTCTTTTCTTCGGGAGCCTTCCAGTCGACGTCAAAGAACGAGGCGAAGCGGGAGGCCGCGCCGTTTTCGAGGACGTCCCACCACCAGCGGTTGCCCGACTGGCGGCGCGACGGTCCTGCCGACGACGGCTGTGGCGGCCGCGGGTCGTTGATGCACATGTGGTTGGGCACGATGTCGACGACGAGGCCGAGGCCGTGCTCGCGCAGCCGATCGCTGAAGCGGACGAAGCCTTCGCTGCCGCCGAGCTCTTCGTTCAGGTGGCCGTGGTCGACGACGTCGTAGCCGTGGGTCGATCCGGTGCGGGCCTGCAGGATGGGCGAGACGTAGACGTGGGAGACGCCGAGGGCCTGCAGGTAAGGCACGACGGCGGCCGCGGCGGCGAAGTCGAAGCCGGCGTGCAGCTGCAGCCGGTACGTCGCCCGCGGAACGGTTGAGCTGTCGCGCACTCAGGGTCCCTTCGCGATTTTTCCGCTGTCGGTGCCGAGCAGGCCGAGGTCGGGCTTGGGGCTCCGCAGCACCAGCACGCTGCGGCCCTGTACCTCGAAGCCAGCGGGGGCGTCGACGGGCTCGTCGACGCCGACGGCGTCTTCGCGGGCGGTGTCGATGACCAGCTTCCACGGCCGTGCCGGAAGGTCTTTGGCCGGCGCGAAGCGCAGGGCTTCGTCGTGGGCGTTGAAGAACAACAGGAAGTGGTCGTCGATGATGCGCTCGCCGCGGCGGCCGCGGCTCTGGATGGCTTCGCCGTTCAAGAAGACACCAAAGGCGCGGGCGAACCCGTTGCTCCAGTCGTCGTCGGTCATGGCCAGGCCGTCGGGGCGCAGCCAGGCGATGTCGGTGACGCCCTGCCCGTGCAGCGGCCGGCCCTGGAAGAAGCGTCGACGACGAAACGACATGTGCTCTTTGCGCACGGCGATCAGGCGTCGCACGACGTTGAGCAGCTGGCGATCGGCGCCGGCCCAGTCGATCCACGAGAGCTCGTTGTCCTGGCAGTAGGCGTTGTTGTTGCCCTGCTGCGTGCGACCGAGCTCGTCGCCAGCCACGAGCATGGGCACGCCCTGCGACAACAGCAGCGTCGTCAGCAGGTTGCGCTCTTGCCGGCGACGGAGCGCGCTGACGCCGGCGTCTTCGGTGGAGCCTTCGGCGCCGCAGTTCCACGAGCGGTTGTGGTCTTCGCCGTCGCTGCTGTTTTCTCCGTTGGCTTCGTTGTGTTTTTCATTGTACGATACAAGATCGCGCAACGTGAACCCATCGTGTGCGGTGATGAAGTTGACCGAAGCCGACGGGCGGCGACCGGTGCTCTGGTAGAGGTCCGAGCTGCCGGTGAGCCGGTTGCCGAGGTCGGGCGTCGCCTGCGACTGGCCGCGCCAGTAGTCGCGGACGGTGTCGC
>JBKJNL010000985.1:0-6339 GCA_046593615.1 Myxococcota bacterium
CCTGAAGCCAAGATCCTCCAGGCCATCATCTACTACTACAACTGCCAGTGGGATCGCGTGAACACGATCCTCGACGAGACCAAGTCGGCCTATGAGCCGATGTCGGAGCAGATGACCAAGCTGGCCGAGAGCAACCTCGAGTTCGACGAGTGGTACCCGCTGCTGCAGAAGTCGATGGAGCAGAAAGACGGCGCCGACGACCCGGCCCTGCTGCCCCGCCGCGTGGCTTTCGCCATCGCCGGCGACCCCAAGTTCCAGAAGATGGAGCGCTTCCTCAAGGAGATAGACCGCGAGCAAAAGGTCTTCGAGAAGAACCGCACCTTTGCCAAGTCCGACATGGGCACGACGCTGGTGCAGGACTTCGACGCCAACCGCGAGGGCTACCTCGGCGTCATGGGCAAGTTCCTGAAGGCCCGCATCATCGCCCAGGCCGCCGACCTCTCCGACATCTCGACCCGCGCGTCGCTCATCGCGCTCGAGACCAAGACGGCCGAAGCCGACTGGCTCGAGCAGGGCCGCAGCATCGCCGGCATCAGCCGCACCAAGCTGCCGCGGCCGTACATCCCCGACGACAGCTTCCAGTTCTGGTGGTTCCGCAACGAGTACTGGATCGACGAGCTCGGCTACTACGAGTTCACCATCAAGACCGAGTGCTTCGACGTCCCCGCCGCGCCCTGAGCACGACGACGAATACGAAGAAGAAGAAGAAGAATCAGAAGACGGCGGCCTGCGGGTCGCCGTTTTCGTTTGTGTTGTTGACGCTTGCGCGCTTTCGACGGTTGCGCCGGCATCCTTGACTTGACGACGACGACACCGGAGCCTGCCGCCATGGGTCGACCCATCTCGACGGAATACACCATCGGCCGCAAGCTCCTCACCGGGGTGGCCGACCCCTCGGGGCTCAAGCTCGCCTTTGAGCTCGATGGCAACCGCGTCTTCTGCCACGTCGACGCCAACGACACGTTCTGCGGCAAGGCGATGGTCGTGCCCCCGGGCCGCATGCAGGGCGTCGTCGACGACCTCGCCCACGCCACCGTCGCCGCCTTGAAGAAGCGCGTCGGCGTCAGCCGCGAGAGCCGCCTGCGGTTCTTGAAACCCGTCTACGCCGGCGACGTCTTTCGCGCCGATGGCACCTTGTTCCGCGACACCGGCGACCTGTTCGTCGTGCAGGTCCGCGTGAACAACCGCAAAGAGCAGCTGTGCGTCGAAGGCGAGGTCGAGATCTTCGGGCTCACCGCCGACCAGGTCCGCCGGATGACGCCCGACGCGTCGATCCCGGCCGACCTCAAGCGCTACCTGCCCTGATCGAACAGCCCTAGTCGAACAGCTGGGCGAAGCCCGGCAGGCTGCGGACGACGTCGAAGAAGCGGTCGCCCTCGACCCAGGCGCGGACGCGGTCTTTGTCGACTTCGGCGGCGCGCTTGAGGGCCTCGAGGCATTGCTCGGCGTCGCCCTGGGCCGCTCGCAAGGCCGCCATGTGGTAGTTGGCCATCAGGTCTGCGGCGTCGATTTCGAGGGCCCGCAGCAAGGCCTTTTCGGACTCGGTGTAGAAGCCCTTGGTCGCGTAGCAGTTGCCGAGGTCGACCCAGGCGTCGAGGTTCTCGGTCTCGGTTTTCACCACCTCGCGCAGGTGGGGGATGGCCTCGGCGGGGCGTCCCATGTCCATCAAGACAGTCGCCATCTCGTGCTTGGCCACCGGGTCGCGGGCGTCGAGGGTGAGGGCGTGCTGGTACTCGGCGAGGGCGTCGGCGAAGAGCCCCTTCTCGGCGAGGGTGAGGCCGAGGTTCAGGTGGGAGTCGGGGTAGTCCCACTCGAGCTCGATGGTCTCTTTGTATTCGCGGACGGCGAGGTCGTGGCCGTGCGTCGCCAGGAAACAGGCCAGGTTGTAGTGCGCCGTCGGCGACTGCGGCTCGAGGTCGATGGCCATCAGGTACTCGCGCAGCGCTTCGCGCAGCAAGCCCTTCTCGGCGTAGACGGTGGCCAGGTTGTCGTGGGCGTGGGCCGACTGGGCGTCGAGCTCGATGGCCTTTTTGAACTCGCGGATCGACTCGTCGAGCCAACCGCGGTCGGCCAGCTCGATGCCGCGTTGGTTGTGGAAGTCCGACTGCGCGATGCGATCGAACTTTTCCCGGTCGCCCATGCCACGCTGCCTAGCCGCAGCAGGCCAGCGACGCAACGCGCCGCGACTTGCCGCCTGCTGGGCGTCGGCCTGCCCCCTTGTGTGAAGGCGGTGTGCGCGGTCACCTGCAGACATGGCAGCGCTCACCAACCTCGGATGGTTTCTGCTGAACTTCGTTCAGGCGCTGTTCTTGATGAGCTGGAGCGTGCTGTGGATGGGCGTCGGCGCCATCGCCGGCGGCGTCTTTGGTCGCAAGGCCTATGGCCTGCAACTCGCGCGCACCGCGTGGAGCCCCGGCATCGTCGGCGCCGCCGGCGGCAAGCTCGACATCCGCGGCCTCGACAAGATCGACTGGAACAAGCCCCACGTCATCGTCGTGAACCACCAGTCGATGATCGACATCGCCGTGCTGCAGCTGGCCCTGCCCGCGAACCTGCGCTTCATCGCAAAGGCCGAGCTGCTGAAGATCCCCATCATGGGCAGCTACATGAAGGGCGTCGGCATGATCCCCATCGACCGCGGCAACGGCGCCGAAGCCGTCGCCCGTCTGCAAAAGGTCGCCGACGGCGTCGTCCACGACAACGCCTGCGTCATCGCCTTTGCCGAAGGCACGCGCAGCCGCACCGGCGTCATCCAACCCTTCAAGAAGGGCGCGTTCATGCTGGCGATCTCGGCGCAGATTCCGGTGGTGCCGATGTCCATCGAGGGCGCGCGCAAAGTGCTGCCGCCCGACGGGTTTCGCGTGCGCCCCGGCGTCATCCGCGTCGACATCGGTGACCCCATCTCGACCATCGGGCTCACCGCCGACGACCGCGACGACCTCATCGAACGCGCCCACCGCGCCGTCGTCGACCTCAACGTCGCCGCCGGCGGCCTCGGCGAAGCCTCCGTCGCCATCGAGCTGGGCTCGCCGTCACGCTCTGGCGTGCTGGGGACTGTCTCGCGGCCCTGACTGATTGACCGGTTGGCCGGTTCATTGGACACCGGACATCGTGCACGAGGGGCCCATGCCAATGCCGGCGCCGCTGGTCTTCATCGTCGATGATGACCCCGACTTCGTTTATCTGCTGAGCGCGGCGCTCAAGCATCGCGGCGCGTTGGTCGAGTCGGCGGCCTCGGCGTTTGGCATCGTCTCCCGCGTCGCCGGTGTCACAGGTCCGCGGCAGCCCGACGTCGTCGTCCTCGATTGCGGGCTGCCGGCGCTGTCGGGGACCTCGGCCCTGGCCCTGCTCGCGAAGAACGCAAAGGCCGCCGAGGTGCCCGTCGTGCTGGTGTCGGCGTCGCCACCCGACGACGTCGCCGTCCGCGTCGCCGTCCACGCCCGCGCGCGCTACATCCCGAAAGACGGCAAGTTCGCCAAGCTCGCCGAGAGCGTCTTGGCCCAGGCCAGCGAGAGACCCCGATGACCGATCCCATCCGCGTCGAAAAAAATGGCGGCGTCATCGTCGTCACCCTCGACGGACCCCGCGGCAACGCGCTGTCGCCGTCGATGATCAAGCACGTGTCGCGGGCCCTCTACCAGGCCGAGCAGCTCTCGGGCTCCGTCGACGAACCGCAGGCCTTTGCCGTCGTGCTCGCCGGCAAGCCGGGCGTGTTCTGCGCCGGACTCGACCTGAAAGAGGGCCACGCCCTCGACCGCCCCGGCGTGGCGGATTGGGTCGACGACTTCGAGTCGATGTTTCTGCAGCTGTTCTCGCTGCGCCTGCCCGTCGTCGCCGCCCTGACCGGCCCGGCCATCGCGGGCGGCGCCATCCTCGCGTTTGCGTGCGACGAGCGCGTCGCGCCCCTCGAAGGACGCTTCGAGATGGGACTGAACGAGGTGGCGTTGGGGCTGCCGTTTCCGTCGGCGGCGCTCGAGATCGCCCGCTACAGCGTGCACCCCGGGCAACACGTCGACGTCCTCATGAAGGGCCGCCGCTTCGACCGCGCCGCCGCCCTCGACCGCAGCCTCATCGATGAGCTGGCCCGTGACGTCGTCGGCGCCGCCATCGATCGGGCCCGGGCCTACGAGACCCTGGGCGCCCGCGCTGTGCAGAAGACCAAACTCGACCTGCGCGACTACGCGCTGACCCGCGCCCGCGCGCGCACCGTCGAATCGCGGCGCATCTTTGTCGAGAGCTGGTTCGATCCAAAGAACATCGCCCGCCGCGAGCAACTGCTCGCGCAGCTCGCCAACAAGGCCTGAACGCTGCCGCTCGGGCGCTGACCTGCTGGGTCAAGCCCCGCTGTCGACGCTGCCGTTGATCATCGCCGCCGCGCCGCCGCTGATCGCCGCCGCCGTGCTGCCGCTCGGCGTGCCACCCGCGAGGCTGCCCTCGGCCGTGGTGCCATCAGAGCGGGCCCTGGACTCGTCGACCGTCTGCGTGTTGACGTCGACGTAGTGCTGCGGGCGCGACGCGAGCGCGCCCTTGCCGGCGGAGAATTGCTTCCAGCTGACGTCGGGGGCGCCGTTGGGGATGTGCTTCATGGTGATGCAGTCGGGCACCGGGCAGACGAGGCTGCAGAGGTTGCAGCCGACGCACATGTCTTCTTTGACCTCGACGAGACGCTTGCCGTTCTTCGTGACCAGCTTCAGCGCCTGGTGGGCGCCGTCTTCGCAGGCGACATAGCAAATCTCACAGCCGATGCACTTTTCATGATCGATTGAAGCGCGGGTGAAGTGGTTGAGATTGAGGTCTTCCCACTTGTTGACCGTCTGCGCTGCCTTGCCCTTGAAATCGTTGAGGGTCTTGTAGCCTTTTTCGTCCATCCAGTTGGACAGGCCGTCGATGAGGTCTTCGACGATGCGGAAGCCGTAGTGCATGACCGCGGTGCAGACCTGCACGTTGTCGCAGCCGAGGGCGATGAATTCGGCGGCGTCCTTCCAGGTCGACACGCCGCCGATGCCCGAGATGGGCATGCCGCGGGTCTCTTTGTCGGTGACGATGGCCGAGACCATGTTGAGGGCGATGGGCTTGACGGCCGGGCCGCAGTAGCCGCCGTGGGAGCCTTTGCCGTCGACGTTGGGGCGGGGGGCCATCAGGTCGAGGTCGACGGAGACGATGGAGTTGATCGTGTTGATCAGGCTCAGGGCGTCGCCGCCGCCTGCTTTGCCAGCGCGGGCCGGGTAGACGATGTCGCCGACGTTGGGGGTCAGCTTGACGATGACCGGGATGGTCGAGACCTCTTTCACCCAGGCGACGATCTGCTGGCAGTACTCGGGCACCTGGCCGACCGCCGCACCCATGCCGCGCTCGCTCATGCCGTGCGGACAACCGAAGTTGAGCTCGAAGCCGTCGCAGCCGGTCTCGCCCTGTGTGCGCTTGACGATCTCGTGCCACGCTTCGCGGTTCGATTCGACCATGAGTGACGCAATCAACGCGTGTTTCGGGTAGCGCTTTTTGATCAGCGCCATCTCTTTGATGTTGTCTTCAATCGGACGATCGGTGATCAACTCGATGTTGTTCAAACCTGTGAGCTTCTGGTTGCCGATGTCGACGCCGCCGTAGCGCGAGTACACGTTGACGATGGGCTGGCCGATGGTCTTCCAGACGGCGCCGCCCCAGCCGGCGTCAAAGGCGCGGGCGACCTGTCCGTAGGTGTTGGTCGGCGGCGCCGACGCCAGCCAGAACGGGTTCGGGGAGACGATGCCGGCGAGGTTGGCGGTGAGGTCGGCCATGGGTGCTCCGGGAGGGCTGCTGAGGGCGCGACGCTACTCCGGCGGCGACGTCGACGTCACCCTTGCCTTTGTGAGACGGTGCCGTCCCCCGCGGTGCCCACCGCCCAGAACCGGAGCCTCCGTGAGCCAACAGCACAACGCCAATGCCGCGCCGACGTCCACCGTGGCCATCGTCGCCCTCGTCTGCTCGATCTTGTGCGTGCCGGTGGGGCTCGTCCTCGCCATCGTCGCGCTCGTGCGGATCGAGGGCGCCAAGGGCGCGCTGGGCGGCAAGGGCTTGGCCATCGCGGCCATCGTGATTTCGTGCCTCTGGGTGCCCATGGGCGGCTGCATGGCCGCCATCGCCGTGCCCAACTTCGTGAAGTTCCAGTGTCGCTCGAAGCAGTCTGAGGCCAAGGGCAACCTCAAGGCGCTCTATGTCGCCGAGGAGTCGTTCCGCGCCGACAAAGACACCTACTCGGCCGACGTCGCCGCCATCGGCTTCACCGCCCAGGGCGCCAAGCTGCGCTACGAGTACGCCATCGTCGGGGCCGACAAGGCCCCGTTCACCGCCGAGGCCCGA
>JBKJNL010000163.1:0-15085 GCA_046593615.1 Myxococcota bacterium
GGTTTTCCGCTCCGGGGCCGCTCGGGCCCAGGTTTTCCGCTCCGGGGCCGCTCGGTCCCAGGCACGTCTGAGATGTCGTGACGAGGCTCCCTGGGCGGCATCGCACCGGAGCCGCGAAGTGTCACGGCAGAGCAGCAACAGAAAGTAGAGGCCCTGATGACGTCGACGACGGCGCCCCTGACGGTCCCGGCGCCCGCCCCTCACAACGAGGGCAGCGTCGAGGGACTCCCCCTCAACAACCCACTCAACAGCGGTGCTGCCAGCGGCCCAGACGGCTCCGACGCCGGCCTCGAAGCGGTCACCGCGTTGTTGGTCACCGCCGACGGCGCGCTGATTGCCAAAGACGGACGCGCGGCGGCTTCAGCCCTCGGCAGCGCCCTGGCGTTGGCCCGCTCCGACGACGTCGTCTCCGCCGTGGTCGACCGCGTGTCGGCGTTGGTGGCGACGATGTCGGGCGAGCAGGAGACCGCCCTCGGGCTGCTCACGCGCGCCGAAGAGCGGGCCCAGGGAGCCGACCTCGAACGACGCATCCTGCTGGCGCGCGCCGCGCTGCACGAGAGCGTCGGCCACACCGAGGCCGCGCTGTCGACGCTGTCGCGGCTCGTGAAGCTCGTCGACGACAACATCGCCCGCGCCCACACCCTCGAGCGCATGGGCGACCTGGCGCGCAGCCTCGGGCAACACCAGCCGGCGCTCATCCACTACCAGGGCGCCTTTCGCGCCGATCGGCAGCGGGTCACGGCGACGCGCAAGGCCGTGGTCGTCTACTTCGAGCTCGGTCGCGAAGAGCAGGCCAAGCAGATCCTCGACGTGCTGGCCGACCAGCTGACGCAGCTCGGTGAGCTTGGCCCGGGCAACACCCCGGGCACCGACCTGAACGCCCACAAGGATCTCGCCGAGCAGTACCTCAAGGCCGCCGAAGCCCTGCTGGTGCGGCCGCAGGCCCACAACGTCGTCAAAGACGCCCTCGAAAAAGCCACCCGCCACGCGCCCGAGTTGCCGCGCATCAAGACGCTGCGCGCCGAGCTCGAGGCTTTTCCTCATGCCTGGAAAGACCACGTCCGCCGGCTGCGCGACTCGGCCCTCGACGCCCGCGACAAGCGCGACGCCGCCCGCCGCTACCTGGCGATCGCCCAGATCTTTGCCGCCTACGCCGCCAAGGATCCGCAGATCGAGCAGAACATCGAGAAGTGCCTGCTGTTGGCGCCGGGCTACCGCCCCGCCATCAAATTCCTCGAGCAGCTCTACCGCGAAGACGGACGCCTCAACGACCTCATCGAGCGCGTGAAGAAGCTCGCCGAAGGCGTGCGCGACCCCGCCGTCGCCGTCGACCTGTGGTTGTTCGTCGCCGTGCTGCTGGCCGAGCGCGGCGCTTCACCCGACGAGCTCGCCGACGCCTACGACCGCGTGCGCAAGCTCGATCCGCGCAACGTCGCCGCCATCCACGCGCTCACCGAGCTGCACCTCGAGCACGGGCGCTACGACAAAGCCGCCGTCGTCATGGAGGCCTTTGTCGGCGAGACGTCGGATCCGTCGGCAAAGAAGCAGACGCTGCGGCAGTTGGCCCGGCTCTACGAGCTCGAGCTCAAGTCACTCGAAAAGGCCGCCGATCGGCTCGAGCAATTGCGCGCCCTCGGCGACGGCGACGACGACGGCGTCCTCGGCTTGCTGGTCGATCTCTACGAGCGCCTCGACGATCCCACGCGGCTCGCCGACGCCCTCGAAGCCCGCACCAGGCCCAACAAGAAGGGCCACGTCGACAACGTCGCCCTCGCCGCCGGGCTCGAGCGCTTGCTCGGCCTCTACAGCGGGTCCCTCGCGCAGCCGGAAAAGGCCTTTAACGCCGGCCGCCGCCTCTTCGTCATCGCCCCGCGCGCGCCCCTCGAAGCCGAGCTGTCGCGCCTCGCTGATGCCCTCGCGCGCGGCCCCGACCTCGCCCAGACGCTGCTCGACGCCGCCAACCGGGCCCAGAGCCCTGGCGAGACGCGGCGCCTGCGGCTGCGCTCGGCCGAGATGTTCCTCGGCGCCGGCGACCGCAAGCGCGCCCGCGCGCTGCTCGATCAGCTGCTCGAGCAAGACCCGCAAGACAAAGGCGCCACCGCCCTCGTCGACGCGCTGCTCGCCAAAGATGCCTCGCCCGAAGAGCATGCGGCGATCCTCGAGAGCCGCCTCAAGGTGCAGACCGACCCGAGCGACCGGGCCAAGACCCTCATCGCCCTCGCCGACGTCATGGTGCGCTTGCGCCTGTTCGACGACGCCGTCGACTACCTCACCGCGGCCCTCGACATCGACGCCGGCAACCGCGCGGCCCTCGACAAGATGGAGGGCGTGCTGCGCCAGCAGGAGCGCTGGGGCGAGCTCGCCGTCTCGCTTGAGCGCCGCATGCGCGTCGAAGACGACATGTTGACCTCGGCAGGGGGCGACCCCGCCGCCGCCGCCGCCGCCCGCGTGCGCCTGGCCCGCGTCTATGAAGAGCGCCTCGATCGCGCGAGCGACGCCGCCACGCTCTACCTGCGCCTCCACGAACAGCAGCAGGGCGCCGGCGTCGTCGCCACCACGGCGCCGACCGATCCCCTGCGCGTCGACGTGCTCAAGGCCCTCGAGCGCCTCGGTGAGCGCGGCGTCAACGCCGTCGCCATCGCCGAAGCCCTGCAGCCCTGGTACGCCGCCGTCGGCTCGTGGCGTCGTCATGTCGAGATGATCGCCGTGCGCCACCAGGCCGAGACGCAGGCCCCGCGGCGCGCCGCCCTGGCCCGCGAGATGGCCCAGGTCCTCGAGAACCAGCTCAAGAGCCCGCGCGAAGCCTTTGACGCCTGCTGCGACGTGTTGCTCGACGAGCCGCAGTCCGAAGAAGCCCTCGCCGAGCTCTCGCGCCTCGCGCAGGAGACGCAGGCCTACGCCCGCTTCGCCGAGGTCCTCGGCCTCGCCGCCGACAAGCTGCCCGACAGCCCGCAGAAGTCGACGCTGCTCACGCGCCGCGCGGGCCTCTTGCAGGGAGTGCTCGGCGACCAGGTCGCGGCCATTGCCGCCCACCAGTCGATCGTGGCCACCCAGCCGCAAAACCTCGAGTCGCTCGACGCCCTCGCCGACCTCTTCGAGGCCCGCGAGAGCTGGCCCGAGCTGCGCGCCGTGCTCGAACAGCGCCTGGCCATCACCAGCGGCGACGACGTCGGCGGCATCTCTGCGCGCCTCGGCCTCGTGCTCGCGCGTCGCTTTCCGCCGGCCAATTCCCCGTCGGGGGGCAACGCGCCTGCCGACGGCGGCGCCCGTGCGCTCCTCGAGCGCTCGCTCACCGGCAACCGTCCCGTCGCCGGCGACGTCCGCTTCGAGGTGCTCAGCGAGCTCGCGACCCTGCTCCGCAAGCTCGTCGCCGAGACGCCCCTGTCGGATGCTGGACCCGCTGAGAGCGCGCGCCCCGACGCCGAAGCTCTCGCCGCGACGTTGTCGTCGTTGGCGTCGGAGCTGGCCGGCAAAGAGCGGTCCGGCGTGCGCGCCGAGCTCGGCCGCGTGCTGCACACGCGCCTCGGCAAACACCGCGAGGCCCTCGGCGCCTTTGACGCCGCCATCGCCAACGACGGCGAAAACCTGGTGGCCTGGGACGGCGTCCGCGCTGTGCTCGACGACGGCAAAGCGTCGGCGTCGGATCGCCAGGCCGCCGGCCGCTCGCTCTTGCAGCGCGCCGAAGCCACCAGCAGCCACATGCTGCGCGCCCACGTGTTGCAGGTGCTCTACACCGTCGAGCCGAGCCTGCAGGCCCGTCGCTCGCTTGTGGCGCAGCTGGCGTCGACGCTCGTCGAAGACCTCGACACCCCCGACGAAGGCCTCGACCTGCTCTTGAAGCACCTCGAGGAAGACCCCGACGACGACCCGGTGCGCCGCCAGGCCGAAGCCGTCGCCGCCGGCCTGGCCCGCGCTGACGACCTGTTCGCCGTCTACCGCCGCCTGCGCGTCTCGAGCGACCAGGCCATCGTCACGCTCTACAGCGAGCGCCTCGCCGAGCTCTGCGAGGGCCGCGGAGACCTCGACGGCGCCATCGAAGCCCTGCGCTTCCTGGCCAACGCCCACGCCGGCGACCCGGCTCCGTGGACGCGCATCTTTGCGCTCACCGAAAAGAAGAACGACGCCGTCGGCGCCGCCGACGCCCTCGAGCAGCTGGCGAAGCTGTCGCCGTCTGCCGACAAGGTGCGCTGCCTCGTCGAGCTCGCCGACTATTGCTTCGACACCCTCGAAGACGATCAGCGCGGCCTCGTGGCGCTGCGCGAAGCCCACATCGAATCGCCTGACGACGACGGCGTGCTGGCCCGCCTCGAGGCCCGCCTGCGCGTGGCCCACATTGAAGGCGCCGAGCTGGCTTCGGTGGTGTGGAAGCGCGCCCAGCTGCAGCCGCAGCCCTCGGGCAAGGCCAACCT
The DNA here is from genome assembly GCA_046593615.1 of Myxococcota bacterium. Classification (GTDB taxonomy): domain Bacteria; phylum Myxococcota; class UBA727; order UBA727; family VGSZ01; genus VGSZ01. The sequence continues at coordinate 4,410 of JBKJNL010000163.1, forward strand.
TTTGTTCGAGCACGCATCGCTCGTTCATCGATTGGGTGATGCCACGACCGCTGTGGCGTCATTGTTGTTGTCGTTGCGCGCCCAGCGCGACGGGCAGAGCACCCTGCGCGTCACGGAGCTGTTGCAAAGGGTCGCCGTTCGCGAAGACGACGCCGGCCTCGCCGCCCTCGACGCCATCATCGAGCACCACCGGGCGCAGCAGGCCTGGCAGCCGCTGGTCGAGTCGTTGGAGATCGCCGCACAAAAGCGACCCGTCGGCGAAGATCGCGCGCGTTTGTTTGATGAAATTTCGGAGATGAACGAGCGACAGCTGCGCGTGCCGCAGCTGGCCTTTATGGCCACCTGTCGCGCCTTGCGCGACGTGCCGAACGACGCCCGCCTGCAGCGGGCCCGGGCCCTCGCCGAAGCCACCGGCAACTGGAGCGACCTGCTCGAGGTTTGCGAAGACGTCGCCGACGCCGCCGTCACCTCCGATGGAAGCAGGGGTGGCAACCCCGAGCTGGCCATGGGCTTCTTGCAGCACGCCGCCGAGATCGCCGGCCGGCTCAACGACGACGCCGCCGTCGTCCGCGTCGCCGAAGCGATCCTGGTCATTGATCCCAACAACTCGGCGGCGCTCGGTCGCCTCGAGAGCATCCACCGGCTCGCCAGCGATCAGGCCCGACTCATCGAGGTGCTGCAGCGCCGCGTGCAGCTGGCCACCGACGACCAGACCCGCCGCAACGCGCTCATGGAGATGGCCAGGCTGTTGGCCGTCGTCGACGACGCCGCCGCCGAAGTCGCCCTCGGCAAAATCGTCGAGATCGACCAGTCCGACAGCGACGCGCTGCGGATGCTCGACGACCTCTACGAGCGCACCGGCAACTCGGCCGCGCACGTCATCGTGCTCGAGCGTCGCGCCGTCATCTTGACTGGATCAGAGCAGGGCGCCGCCCGCGCCAGCCTGCGCGTGAAGCTCGGTCTCCTGCGCCTGCGTCGTCGCGGTGATCCCGCCGGCGCGTTCGACGAGCTGCAAAAGGCGGCCGTCGATGCGCCGCAGTCGGCCGAGGTCCGCGCTGGCATCGAGGTGCTGCTCGAGCAGGCCCGCTCGCGCGGCGCGCCGCCCGTCGCCGTCGTCGCCAAGCTGCAGGAAGACGTCATCCGCGCCCAGGGCGACTTCGCCGCCTTGCCCCCCGTGCTTGAGCTGCGCCTGCTCGGCGAGCCCGATCCGGCCTCGCGTGCCGTTCTGCTCGCCGACGTCGCCAAGGTGCAAGAGCAACTCGGACAGCCGGCGCTGGCCTTCATGGCCATCTGTCGCGCCGTCAAAGAAGTTCCCGACGATCATTCGCTGCGCCACGAGGCCGAGCGCCTCGGTCTGCTCACCGACAACATGGAGGCCCTGACCTCCGTGCTCGAGGACGTCCTCGACGCCGTCAAAGACCCCGCCACGCGCGTGCTGTTGCACAAGCGCATCGCCAAGCTGCAGGAGACTGTCGGTGGCGACCCCGACGCCGCCCGCGAGCGCTTGATCGCCGCCGTGCAGGCCGGCGCCGACGACGTCGACACCCTGCGCGAGCTCACCCGCTTGACCCGCGACGGCGTGGCCTCGGGCAAGGCCAAGGCCACCGATCTGTCCAGTGTGCTGTTGCGCCTGGCCGAAGCCGCCATCCGCGAAGCCAACGGCGAAGCTGCCAAAGAGGCCTACGCCGAGCTCGCCGACGTCGACGAAAACCTCGGCAACCTCGATGGCGCCATCCGCGCGTCGCGCGAGTTGCTGAACATCGACGCCGCCGATCGGTCCGTGCGCGCCACCCTCGAGCGCCTGCTGTCGCGCGCTGATCGCTGGCAAGACCTCGTCGAGCTCTTGCAGGACAGCGCCGCGCGGGCCCAGACCCCCGAAGAAGGCGCCGCGGTCTTGTCGCGCCTGGTGCATGCCCAGCTCGAGAAGCTGCGCGATTTCCCGGGTGCGCTTTCGACCCTCAGGCGCTTGACCGAGGTCATGCCGACGTCGGAGGCCATCATCGCCCTCGGCTCGCGCGCCCTCGTGCTCATGTCTGGCGACGCCCGCGCCGAAGCCCGCCAGTGGCGCGCCGATCTCGCGCTGCTCGTCGAGCCCCGTTACGAATCCCAGGCCGCCTGGGCCGAGCTGGCGCCGGTGCTGCGCCTGCGCCTCGACGTCGAAGTCCAGCCCGCCGAGCGCAAGAAGCTCTGGCTGCGCATCATCGACATCGAAGAGCGCCTGCTCAACAAGCCCGAGCTGGCGATGGTCTCGCTGTCACGGGCCCTCACCGAAGACCCCGCCGACAACTCCCTGCGCGAGCGCGCCGAGCGCTTGAGCGTGCGCCTGCACGACCTCGAGAGCCTGCTCGGCATGTACGAGGACCTCATCGTTCGCCTGGGGCTCAAAGACCCCCTGCGCGTGCTCTACGCCAGCCGTGGCGCTGAGCTCTACGAAGGCGGCATCGGCGACCCGACCCGCGCCGCCGAGCTCTACGAGCTCGCCTACGTCGCCGTCGTCTCGCAAGAGTTGCCGACTGCCGATCGCTTGAAGTTGCTCGAGCGCGTCGAACGCCTCTACCGCGCCGTCGGCGACCCGCCGAAGCTGGCAGCGACGTTGAAGCGCCGCGCCGACCTGCTCGTGGCGCTGCCCGCCGAGACCTCGCCCGAGGCCGGTGCGCAGGCACGCCAACAACTCTTCGAAGCCGCCACCATCGAGATGCACGGCCTGCAGGACTACGGCGCCGCCATCGCGACCTTGAGGCGACTGCTCGAGCTGAACCCACAAGACATCACCGCGCTGCGCGCCCTCGGCGAAGCCTGTGAGCGACAGCAGCGCTGGTCCGACCTCGCCGAGACTCTCGAGCGAGAGCTCGCTGCGCTGGGCACCACCGATCAAGAGCGCAGCTTCCAGGCGCGCTTCAAGCTCGGCGTCGTGCTCGATACGCACCTCGACATGGCCGACGAAGCCCTGGTGCAGTTCCAGGCGATCCTCGACGTCAAGCCCGATCACAAAGAGACGCGCACGTACCTCGAGACCCGCATGGGTGCGCGCTCCACGGGCCGCTTTGAAGGCGCGTCGTTCTTGCAGCAGAGCTACGAAAAGACCGGCGACTGGCAAAAGGCCGTCGATGTGCTGCAGGGCCAGGTGCCCGACCTCGAGCGCCGCGGCGACAAGCGCGAGATTCGTCTGCACCTCACACGCATCGCCGACCTGCAGGAGCAACAGCTCAAGCAGCCGGGCTTGTCGTTCGTGACCCTGTGTCGCGCGCTGAAGCACGACCCGGGTGACCAGCCCCTGCGCGAGCGATTGAAGCTCGTCGCCCAAGAGAGCGGCGTCGTCGACGAATTGTGCGAGGTCTTTGAAGACGAAGCCCTGGCCGCCGAGGTCTCTGGCCGCGGCAGCCTGGCCGCCGAGCTGCGCGAAGACGCCGCCGCCCTCTACGCCGAAGCCATGGCCGACCTGCCGCGGGCCATCGCCGCCTACGAGGCCATCCTCGAGAAGAACCCCGGGCGCTTGATTCCGCTCGAGTCGCTGTCGACGCTCTACCCGAAGGTCGGCCGCTATGGCGACCTCGAGAAATCGCTGCGCCGCCGCTTGATGTTCAAGGACGACGCCCGCGACCGCGTGCCGTTGCTCGTCGAGCTCGGCCAGGTGCTGGCCGACAAGCTCGATCGCCCCGACGACGCTGTCCCGCTGTTGCAAGAGGTCCGCAAGCTCGACGCCGGCAACGTCGCCGCGCGGCGCCTGTTGATCGAGCTGTTCGACGGACAGGGCGAGCTCGTGGCCCTGCGCGCGCTGCTCGAAGAAGAAATCGCCGCCACAAAGGCCACTGGCGAAAAAGACGCCGACGTCGAAGGCGGCGTCAGGGCCAAGAGGCGCCTGGCGACCTTGCTCGCCGATCAGCTCGACGACGTGGCTGCCGCGATCCCGCTCTGGCGGGAGGTCCGCGCCGCGCAGGACACAAAGACGGCCACCGACGTCTCGTTTCAGACCCTTGAGCGCCTCTACACGAAGTCCGAGCAGTACCAGGAGCTGCGGCTGCTCTACGAAGAGGCCCTGCGGGTCGAGCGTGAGCCGTCGCTGTTGTCGTCGCTGACGACCAAGCTCGGCGAGGTTCTGAGCGTCCATCTGGGCGGCAAGGAAGAAGCCGTCACGCGGCACCTCAAGGTGCTCGAGATGGATCCGCAGAACCAGGGATCGCTCGACGCCTTGCGCCAGCTCTATCTCGACCTCGGCCGCTACGACGAGCTCGTGACGCTGCTGCGGCGCATGATGCGCACGACCGGTGAAGCCAAGCGCTTGAAAGACCTGCGCTTTCAGCTCGCGGAAGTGTTGGGCGGCAAGCTCGGCAAGCGCGCCGAAGCCGTCGAAACCGGCCGACGCATCCTCGACATCGAGCCCCACAGCGCGAGCGAGCTCGACCGCTTGTCGGGCGTCTTTCGCGCCTGCGAAGCCTGGGAAGAGCTCGCCGACGTGCTCGAGCGGCACGCGGCGCTGCTCGAGGGCGTGGCGCGGGTGGCCCGCCTGATCGAGATCGCCGACGTCTTCGAGACCAACTTGAAGCGCGGCCGCCTGGCCGCCGCCGCCTACGAGAAAATTCTCGTCGCCGACGGCCGCCACCAGCGCGCCTATGACCGCCTCTGCGCCATCTACGCCGACAACGCCGAGTGGCCGCGCCTCGTCGCCCTGAAGGAAGACCGCGTCAAGCGCACCACCGGCAACGACAAGGGCTCGACCGCCGAGCGCATCGCGCTCTTGCGCGAGATCGGCGCCATCTACGACGAAAAGATTGGCCAGAAGAGCATGGCCTTCTTGGCCGCCTGCCGGGCCTTTCGCGAGGACTACGACGACAAAGACCTCGCCGACTGGATGGACAAGCTCGCGCTCGAGACCGACTCCGTCGACGAGCTCGTCACCCTCTACGACGACGCCCTCGGCAACCTGAGCAACGAGAGCCGCACCCTGGCCATCCACCTGCGGATGGCCGAGCTGGCCTGGAAGTCATTGCAGTCGCCGGCCGACGCCGAGCTGCACTTCAAGCGCGTGCTCGAATACGACGCCAGAAACGACAAAGCCCTCGACGGCCTCGTCGGCCTCTACGAGTCGCTGTCGAAGTGGAAGGACGTCGTCGGCATCTACGAGCGCCGCGTCGAGCAGGCCATCGACGTGCCCGGCCGCGTCGAGTGGCTGCGCCGCATCGCCAAGGTCCAGGACCAGAAAGCCAAAGACGTCGACGCCGCGGTGTCGTCGTACCGGCGCATCACCGAGCTCGATGGCACCAACGCCCTCGCCATGAAGGAGCTCGCCGAGCTGCTCGAGCGCGAGCAGCGTTGGCCGGCGCTCGTCACGGTGTTGAAGCGCAGCGAAGAGCTGCAGCCGTCGATGGAAGACCGCCTGGCCATCCGTTACCGGACTGCCGGCCTGTGGGAGCAGCAGCTCGACAATGCCGACCAGGCCATCGCCACGTACAAGTCGATCCTCGACGAAGACGGCGGCCACGTCCTGGCCTTGAAGGCCCTCGAGCGGTTGTTCACGTCGCTGAACCGGCCCGAAGAGCTGCTCAAGATTTTCGAGCGCATGGTGCAGCTCGCGCCCACCGCCGACGAAGCGGTGCGCCTGCTCGGCAAGATCGCTGCGACCTACGAAGAGAGCTTCGAAGACCAGCGCTCGGCCGTCGCCTCCTGGGAGCGCGTGCTGCAGGTCGACGCGCAGAACATCGCCGCGGTGAAGAACCTCGAGCGGCTGCTGCACAAGCTCTCGGAGTGGGAGCTGTTGGTGCAGGCCTATGAGCTGCACATTTCATTGACCCGCGAGTCCAAAGAAATTGTACAGCTGTATCTGGACATCGGCGAAGTCCAGGCAAAGGAATTGGGTCGCACCGACAAAGCCGAAGCCGTCTACAACGCCGCCCTCGCCTTTGACCCCGGCAATCAGGACGCCGTGCACGCTCTCGGCTCGCTCTACGAGAAGAGCGGCAACTGGTTCAACGCTCTCGAGAAGCTGCAGCAGGAGGCCCAGCTCAAAGGGCACTCACCTGAAGCAGTCGAGATTTATTATCGCATCGGCAAGATCAATGAAGACATGTTGCTCGACCAGGGCAACGCGCTGAATGCATATCGTGGTGCGCTCGACATCGAACCGTCGCACCTGCTGTCGATCCAGGCCCTGAAAAACCTGGCCGCCAAGCGCAACGAGCACGCCGAGCAGCTCAAGTGGCTGCGCGCCGAGGCCCAGTACACGCAAGACGAGGCCAAGCGCACCGAGGTGCACACGGCGGCGGGCGTGTTCCTGCAGGACACGCTGGCCGACCTCGAAGGCGCCTCGAGCGAATTCGAGAAGGCCCTCTCACTGACCTACGACCACCTGCCGGCGGCGCGTCCCCTCGCCGACATCTCGTTCCGCGACGAGAACTGGCAGCGGGCCGAGCAGCTGCTCGACATCGTCGTCGAGCGCCTCGATCCCAACACCGACGGCCCCGACCTGTGTCGCCAGCATTACCGGCTCGGCTACGTCTGCGAGAAGCTGCAGAAAGATCAAAAGGCCCTCAAGAACTACCAGCGCGCCTACGAGATCGACTCGACGTATCTGCCGGCCCTCGAAGGCCTCGGCGCAGCGTTGTCGCGGGCGGGGCGTTGGGACGACGCCAGCAAGATCTACCAGGCGATCCTCATCCACCACCGCGACGGGCTCACCGACGCCGAGGTCGTCGATTACTACCAGCAGCTCGCCGAGCTGAACCACCGCCTCGGCCAGAGCGATCGCGCGATCAAGAACCTCGAGAAGGCGCTGGAGCTCGACGCGAACCACGGTCCGTCGCTGCGCCTGCTTGGCACGGTGCACGAGACCGAGACGCGCTTCGAAGAGGCGTACGAGGCGTTGATGCGCCTGGTGCCGCTGCTCTCAGGTGACGAGCGCACAGAGCTCCTCGTCGAGATCGGCCGCCTCGCGAAGAGCGAGCTCGACGACCCGTACCGCGCCATCGACGCGTACGAGGACGCGAACAAGCTGCGCGCCGGCGATCGCGACATCCTGGAGGCGCTGCTCGCGCTGAACCGGCAGACGCGGCAGGGCCAGCGCGCGGTGGAAGTGCTGGAGGAGCTCGTCCGCATCGAGCCCGATCAGACGAACCGCGTCCGCCTGAACCAGACGCTCGGCGAAGTGTGGCGCGACGAGCTGAAGATCGAGGCGCGCGCGGTGCAGTACTTCAACGCCGCGCTCGACCTGGATCCCACGTTCTTCAAGGCCTTCGAGTCGATCGAGCAGCTCCTGTCGGCGACGTCCAACTGGAAGGCGCTGGAAGAGAATTACATCGCGATGTTGAAGCGCGTGCCCAACGAGATGGGCCGCATCAAGGAGGTGCTCTGGAAGAACCTCGGCGATCTGTATCGCTACCGCTTGAAAGACCTGGAGGGCGCGACGCAGGCGTACGCGGTGCTCGCGAAGATGCGCGCGACCGAGGTCGCGTACATCGAGACGCTCGCCGAGCTGCTCTCGAAGAACCCCGCGAAGATCGACGAGTCGATCGCGACGTACCTGCGCCTCGTGCCGATGGTGCAGGCGCCGCAGAAGGCGCTGCACGAGCTGGTGCGGCTGTACACCGCCAGGAAGCTCGTCGATCGCGCGTACGTGACGTCGGCGGCGCTGAAGATCATGGGCGACCTGCAGCCCAAGGAGCAGGAGCTCCTGCAGATGCACGCGAAGGCAGGGCAGGTCGCGCCGAAGCGCGCGCTGACGGACAAGCTCTGGGACGTCCTGCTGGTCCACCCGCTCGCGCGTGGCCCGCTCGCTGTGGTCTCGATGATCCTGTGGCGCATGGCCGGCGCGCAGCTCGCCTACAACCCGAAGGAGTACGGGCTCGACAAGAAGAAGTTCGTCGAGCGCATGGACCTGGACGCGCCGGTCCCTCCCTACTTCATCACGCAGCTGAAGCACGTCCGCGGCGTGCTGGCGAACGGCAACTTCGAGCTCTACCAGAAGCTCGGCGCGACCGACTCGCTGCAGCTCCTCTGCCTGGAGCAGCCGACGCTGCTCGTCGGGCAGGGCAGCGAGGTCTTCCGCGAGATGCCGCAGAAGATGCTGCACTTCATGATCGGCCGGCAGGTGGCCTACCTCCGCCCATCCTTCGTCCTGCCCCGCACCTACGGCGCGGATCGGTTCCAGACGGTCGTCGACGCGGCCATCCGACTGGTCGACCCGCGCTACCCCAGCCGCGCGGATCCGAAGGAGCTGGAGCAGACCGAGCAGCGCCTGTTGAAGGCCGGCCCGGCGCTCACGGCGCAGCTGCGCGCGCCGGTGGCGGAGCTCCTGAAGCCGAAGAAGCCGGTGCTCGTGAAGCCCTTCCTCGAGGGCATGGAGCACACGTCGATCCGATCCGCCTACATCGTCGCCGCGGATCTCGACATGGCGGCGCAGCTCTTGAAGACGCCGGATCCTGGCGGCCTGCCGCTGGCCTACGGCGCCAAGCTCAAGGAGCTGGCCATGTTCGCGGTCAGCGAAGAGCACTTCGAGCTGCGCGCTCGACTCGGGAGCGCGATCACCTAGGCTGGGCCCGATGGTGCTGCCGATTTGACCCGACGCCCGGCGGGCGACAAGATCCCCGCGACGAGTCGCACGTTGACGTCGGTGCTACCGTCTTGCGGACGGACCTGCGGACGGACCTGCGGACGGACCGGCGCGGCCCTGGGCGCACATACGTGAGGACGGTTCGATGAAGTTCGAGTGCGACAGCTGCCACGCGCAGTACATGATCGCCGACGAGAAAGTCGGCAAGCGCGGCGTGAAGGTGAAGTGCAAGCGCTGCGCGCACGTCATCATCGTGCGCCCCGGCGGCGTCGCCGCGTCCAAGAAGGACGACGTCCCCGAGGACTCGCCCGAGACGACCGAGCCCGCCCGCGGCGGCGGCCGCGCCGAGAAGCCCTTCCAGGACGAGGCGGTCCCGACGCGCGCCCAGAACGCGTCCGACGACCTGCTCGTCGCCGCCGGCCGGCTGCACCTCGACGACGGCGCGAACCCGGCGGACCACCCGTCGATCGAGGCGCCGGCGGCCCACTCCGACGACGCCGAGGCCACGGTGGCGCGCCCTGCGCCGATCTCGCTCGCCGTGCCCCCCTCCTCCCCGCAAGACACCACGCAGGTCGCGAAGCCGCCCGAGATGAGCTTCGAGCCTCGCGCCGTCGGCCGCTCCACGGACGACGACCAGACCGAGCTCGGCGGGCCGCCGCAGCGCTCCACCTCCGGCGTGTTCGGCGACGAGCCGGCGCGGCCGGCGGCACCTGCGATGGCGGCGGCCCCGGCGGGCGACCTCGGCGGCGACGCCGGCGCGCTCCTTGATGACCAGATCGCGGGCGCGTTCAATTCGATGTTCGATACGGCCAGCGCCGGCATGGGCGACGTCACGTTCGGGCAGGGCGGCGGCGCCTCCGGCGAGGGCGATCAGCGCGGTCCCACGAAGGTGCTGGACGTCGACTCGATGAACCTGCTGCGCAAGGCGGCACAGCCTGCGCCGTCCTCTTCCGGACCGGCGGAGGACGGCGGCCTGGACTCCCTGCGCGCGGCGCTGGGCGGCGAAGAGAGCGGCCTGCACCCGTGGAAGGACGGCGCGAAGAACGGCGCGATGAACGGCGCCGACGACGGCCCCGCGGCCCCCGAGTGGCACGTCGCGATCGACGAGGAGGACGTGGGTCCCCTGGAGCTCGCCGAGATCGGCCGCCACATCGAGGCGGGCCGCGTCGACCGCGACAGCCTCGTCTGGAAGACGGGCATGGACGACTGGGTCCCCGCCTCCGAGGTCGGAGCGATCCGCGCGCTGTTCGACCGCGTGCCGATGCCGAAGATCGGCTCGTTGATGGCGGACGACGAGCCCGCGCCGTCTTCTGCTCCGAACCGGCGCCCGCACGGCGGCGGCTACGGCGGCCTCGACGTCGGCTCGCCGATCGACGACCTGCCGCCCAGCCCGATGAGCGCGCCGCCCGGCGACGACCCGTTCTCAGGCCCCGGGGACAGCACGGATCCCTCGTGGCGGCCCCACGGGCTCACCGACGTCTACCAGGCGGCGAACCTCGCCGAGATGGCTGCCTCCGGCGCGGCGCCGCCGGGCTACGGACCGCCGCAGGGCTCCAGCAAGGGCGCGTCCGCGTCGGCCGCGGCCGCCAGCAACGAACCCGAGTGGCGCCCCGGCGCGGCCAGCGCGCTCTCGGCCCTCGTGAACGACGAGATGCAGCGCATCGGCTCGGGCCCGCCGCCCGCCTCCGACGACGACCTCTCGATGCCGCCCGCGGCCGACGACGGGTCGTTGAGCACGCCGTTCTCCAGCCTCGCGGGCGGGGACCTCGACGCCGGCCCGGAGCTCGGCGGCAGCAGCGCGCTTGGCCGAGGCGAGATGGGCGCCCGGACGTCGTCGAAGGCCGGCCAGCAGCAGGCCTACCGCTCGGACATGGTGGCGCCGTCCTATCCGCCGCAGCCCATGCCGTTCGCACCGGCGAAGTCGGAGCGGCCCGCGTGGTTCATGCCGGCGATCATCGGCGGCTCGCTCCTCGTGCTGCTGATGTTCGTGCTGGTCGCGACGCTCGTGTTCGCGGTGACGAAGACGCCGCCGCCAGCACAGATGGCCGCGGCGCCGGTCGCGCCAGTGCCGGTGCCCGTCGCGCCGGTCGCCGTCGCCGCGCCCGTGGTCCCCGTCGCCGCGCCGGTCGCCGCC
>JBKJNL010000313.1:0-15479 GCA_046593615.1 Myxococcota bacterium
CGGGCCGTCGTCGTGGCCGGTGGGCGTCTTTGCCCGCGTGCAGGGCGCCGTGCCGCAGAACCGCCTGGCCGCCGACGAGCTCGGAAATCCGGCGCTGTGCCCCGAGCTGCCGACCGAGCCCGGCACGCCGCAGACAGCCCCGTGCAGCGGCGTTGCCGGCTTCGTCACGGCCGACCTCGGCGCGTCGCTGCAGCTCGGCGAGCTGCGCTTCGACGTCGTCGGTGAGAACGTCACCGACACCCAGGGCAGCTGGCGCGGCGCCCCGCTCGGTACCGGCGGCACCGCCGTGCGAGCCCGCGTCGCGTTCGTCTTCTGAGCGGGCCTCTGCGCTGGGCTCTCAGGGAGCAGCGAAGCGCACGCGCAGCAGCGAGCCCGAGCAGCGGTCGCTGACAAAAATCACATCGTCGACGACGTCGAGGTCGCTGGCGCAGCGGGCCACGGCCACCGGCAGAGCCACGTCCGTGACCACTGGCGTGGCCTCGGGGGCGACAGCGCCGCCGGGGCCGAGCTGGGTGATGTGCAAGCCGGCGTCGTCGATCCAGGCGACGATGTCGCCGGCGGTGTTGGTGCCGCTGGCGCTGGAAATGGCCACCGCGCGGGCGCTCGCGCTTACCCCGAGTGGGATCGCAGCCGCCGTCGAGGCCCCGAGCACCGCCGCGTCGAAGCCGTAGACGTCGCCGTCGCTGTCTCCGTCGCTGGCGCCGGCCAGCACGCCAGCGCTGCCGTCAACGTCGACGTCGAGGATCGAGCCGAACGAGCCGCCAAACATCGTGCCCGTCGGCGTGCCGACGCTCTTCAAGGTCGTGCCCTGCGAGACAAAGACGAAGCCGCCCGCGGTGCCGGCGAGAACGCCGGGGTCGACGACGAACTGGCCTTCGGCGATGCGCTCGAGGCTGCCGTCGTCGACGTCGATCACGCGCTGGATGACGTCGTCTTCGGGCTGGCTGAAGATCCAGTCGCCGCCCTGCACCGACAGCCCGCCGGCCACGCCGAGGTCGTCGCCCTCGGCGCCCACCGTCGTCGACACCGTGCCGCCGCCGCCCCCACCGCCGGCGTCGAGGTCGATGTGGCGCAGCGACCGGGGCACGCTGTCAAAGACCGCGCAGCGCGTGGCGCTGGTGCAGGCCACGTGCGTCGGCTCGCCGAGCTGGGACGCGTCGACGTCGCCATCACCGATGGTGCCCTGCCCGAGCACGGTCGAGACCGTCTGGGTCACGGCGTCGTAGCGGCGGATGGCGGTGCGCTCGACGATCAAGAGCGAGCCGTCGTCGCCGTCGGCGGCGAGCGCGAGGATGTCGCCGAACAGCGCCGTCGCCGCCGGACCATCGCGGTGCCCGCGCCCGGCGCCGGCCAGGGTCGACACCGTCCCGGCGGAGAACCGACGCAGCTTGCCGGCGCCGCTGTCGGCGACGATGAAGGAGCTCGCCCCCGGCTGTCCGATGATCGCGGTGGCGCGCTCGAAGCGCACCTGCAGGGGAGGGCCGCCATCGCCGGAGTCGCCGACCTCGCCGCTGCCGGCGATGTGTGCCGGCGGGCCGTCGACGGCGGCATCGAACGGCGCTCTGATGACGCGGCCCACGTCGTCGACCACCAGGATCACGTCGGAGAACTCCGGCAGCGGAAAAAACCTTTGCACGCCGGCGATGACGGCAAACGCGATGGGCTCGACCTGGATCTCGCCGATGGTGCCGCCGACAGCGAAGGGCGCGCAGTCGCGAAAGACGTTGACGGCGCTGGCCGGGGGCGCGGCGCCGACGTCGAGCCGGAGCAGGCGGCACCTGTCGTCGATGACGTAGACGACGTCGGGCGCGGCGAGGCTGGGAGCCATGGCGAGCACGCTGGTCTCGCCAATCTGGAGGAGCTCGCTGGGGCCCGCGGGGCCGTTGGTCATGATCGCAGCACCCGCGATGCCGATGGCCGACACCGTCGTCGTCGACGTCCGCACCGCGCCAAAGAAGAAGCCCTCGCGGGCCGCGGCGGGATCGAGCAGCGTCGTGAGCGCGCCATCGTCAAAGGCGAACATCGCCGAAGCCCCGGTGGTCAGGACGATGCCGCTGGCGTCGACGTTGGCCTGGAAGATGGGAAACGCCCGGGGCGCGCCGAGCCGGGTGCGGACCGCAGCCGTCGTCGCCCGCACCAGCGTCCCTTCAGACAGGAACAGGACGTCGTCGCCAGCGGCCGCGATGCGTGGCGGCAGGACAAACGTCGACACCAAATTGATCGGCAGGGTGCGCCCGACCCGCTGCATGACGTCGCCGTCGACGTGCCAGACGTCGCGAAAGAAGTGGGTGACCCAGAAGCCGCCGCGGCCGTCGGCCTGCACGTCGCCAACCGAGATGAGGCTGACGCCGGTCGCCGACATCGGACTGTTGAACGCGTCGAAGTCGACGCTGTTGGCGCCCCCGCCGGCGACGGTGGTGACGCTGCTGCCGTCGACGGGGACCCGCGCGACGCGCTCGGTGCCGTCGTCGAGGGCCACCAGCAAGGTGCCGTCGACGTCGACGCTGACGGCGATGGCTTCGACGTCGACGAGGTTCTGCGCGACGGTGCCTGGCGTCGCGCCATGCCGGCCGAGCACCACGCGGACGACGCTGTCGCTGCCGATGCTGAGCACCCGCCCCTCATCGCCGGTGGCCAGGTAGAGCGTGCCGTCGGCGCCGCAGTCGATCGACACCGGGCTCATGGCGACGGTGCGCAGGTCGCCGGCGTAGACGAAGCCGGCCGGGTCGACGCCGGCGTCGGCGGCGCCGGTGCCGGCAAAGACGACGACGCCGTGTTGGCCGGGGTCGGCGGTGGCATCGACGCGCAGCACGACGTGCTGCACCGACGACGCCAGATACACCTGCCCATCGGGACAGCGGGTGACGTCGGAGATGGCGTTGGCGCCAGCGGCGAAGCGCTCGTTCAGCGAGACGTCGTCGTCGTCGATGCGCTCGAACAAAGCGCGGCTGACGTTGCCGGCTCCGGCCACGCGCTTGAAGGGCGACAGCGCGCCATCGGCTTCGACGGCGGCCACATGGACGCCGGCGACGTCGACGACGGCCACATGGTCGGGCCCGGCGCTGGTGACGAACTGTGGCAGGGGAATGGAATCGAAGCCGCCGCCGCCGACCACGACGTCGACGACGGCGGCGGTGAGACGGCAACCCTGGCAGCCGTCGAGGGCGTCGTCGCCCACAGCCACCAGACCTTCGCCGTCGTCGCAGGCTTCGCCGTCTTCGACGACGCCGTTGCCGCACACGACGCCTTCGCCCTCGCCCTCGCCCTCGCCGTCGCCTTCGCCCTCGCCGTCGCCTTCACCGAAGTCGAGGACCCGGCACGCGCCCCCGCTGCAGATGGCGCCGCCGTCGCAGTCGCCGTTGGTGGAGCAGGCGGTGGGTTGCGGGCAGCCAGCGATCCCGGCGATCGCGGCGGTGGCTGCGATCGCGGCGATCAGGGCAGAGGCAAAGCGAGCGACGACGTGGTTCCCCATGGCGCGAGGATAGGCGCGGAAGGACGGCTCATCCACGGCCGACCGCCTTGCCATCCGTCGGCCGGCCCGTAAGGTCCGCCGGCTGACCGAGATCATGTGTTCCGGGGGGTCTGCTGTGGATTACGGCTGCCTGAGCTGCGGGGCGAAGTACGCGATCCCCGACACGCGCGTGCAAAAGGCTGGCGTCGACGGCCTGCGCGTCCGCTGCTCCCGCTGCCGGGCGATCATGGCGGTCTCGTCGAACATGGCCGGCACGACGCCGACGGCGCCCCCGCCGCGTGCGAAGCCCTCAGCCAACGACGTCTCTGCCGCCCACGCCGGTGTGTCGTCGTCCTCGTCTTTGTCGTGGTCGTCGTCGTCTTCGTCGTCGCCCTCGTCGTCGCCCTCGGAGCGCGCTTCGGGCCCGGTGTCGGCCCTGGTCACGGGCGTGATGCGCAACCCGTTCGCCGACGTCGCCGCCCCCGCCGCGATGTCGGCCAACGGGCTGCAGAGCGCCCAGGGCGTGAGCCGCGAGGTCACGGGCGTCTTCATGGGCCTGCTGGCCAGCGCCCTCGACGGCGCCCCCCACGGCGAATTCGACGCTGCCCCCACCGTCGCGGGCGAAGACGACCTGCACCCGACTCCAGAGCGCCGCCGCCGCATCGACGTGTTCTACGCCGCGATCGAAGGCCGGGCCCGCGGGCCGTTTTCCAGCCGCGAGATGCTGGTGCTGGCCGAGAAGGGCAAGATCCGCGCGGGCACGCTCTTGTGGAAATCCGGCGCCTCGGGCTGGAAGCCCCTGAAGCACGTCGTCGACTTCGACGTCTCCTTTCTCGTCGACGCCGTGCGCACGCGCAAGCGCCGCGAGCGCGAAGCCGAGCTGCTCTCTGAGCGCCGCCTCGGCATCATGCCGGTGCGCCTCGAGCGCCAGACCGTGCGCCCGCTCCTGCCCGACGGTGCCGGCTCGGCGCGCCGGGCCAACGCCCCCGCGCTGCCCTTCGATGCGTATTTCGACGACGTCGACGCCGGCAACGCGCCGGCCTCGGCCTTTCACGGCTTCGGCAACAGCAGCGTCGGCGGCGAGCTGTCGGCGGCTTCGCTGACCCCGTCGTCGTGGCGGGCCCCCGCCGGCCGCCCGCGCGCGTCGTCGTCGTGGAATGCCGTGCCCAGCCGGGTGGTCGTCGCCGCCACCGTCGTCGGCACGCTGCTCGGCGTCGCCATCGTCGTCGCCGGCGTCTCGGCGCTCGGCTTTTCGTTCTGACCGTTTTCTGACCGTTCCCTGACCGTTTCTGGCGCGACTGTGCTGCCCCTGACCGGGGCAAGGGAGAGCTTGATGTCCACAACGCTGCTGCGGGGCGGGCGCGTCATCGACGCGCACCTGCGCTTCGACGACATCGCCGACGTCCTCGTCTCCGACGACGGCTGCGTCATCGGCCCCTCGCAGGTGCCCCAAGACGCCGTTGTCGTCGACTGCACCGATCGCTGGGTCATCCCCGGCCTCATCGACCTGCAGGTGCACTTCCGCGAGCCGGGCCAGACCCACAAAGAAGACCTGCTGTCGGGCTCGCGGGCGGCCTTTGCCGGCGGCATCACCACCGTCGTCGTCATGCCCAACACGACGCCGGCCCTCGACGACCCGCTGCTCGTGCGCGGCCAGAACGAAAAGACCCAGCGCCACGGCGGTGTGCGCATCCTGGTGGCGGCGGCGGCGACCCTGGCCATCGCTGGCAAAGAGCTGTCGAACCACAAGGCGCTCAAGGCCGCCGGGGCTGTGGCCTTGACCGACGACGGCCTGCCGGTGCTCGACGACGACGTCATGGAGGCGACGCTGGCCTCGTGCCTGAAGAACGATCTGCTCTTCATGCAGCACGCCGAAGACCTGCGCCTCACCAAGGTCGACGGCCACCACGCGCCGATGAACGCCTCGCTCACGCAAGAGCGCGGCGGCGTGCGCGGCCAGCCGGCCTCGGCCGAGAGCTCGCTCGTGGCCCGCGACCTGCGCCTCGTGGAAGAGCTGGCGACGTCAAACCCGAAGGGCCTCGGCCCGCGCTACCACGTGCTGCATTGCTCGACGCGCGACTCCCTCGAGATGGTGCGCGAAGCAAAGATGCGCGGCCTGCGGGTCACCTGCGAGGCCTCGCCGCACCACCTGCTGTTGAGCGACGTCGACGTCGTCAAGGCCGGCGTGCACCAGCCGTCGTCGCCCGACGACCTCGACCCCAACAAAAAGATGAACCCGCCGCTGCGCGACCTCAAGGATCGCCGGGCGCTGGCCCAGGGCCTCGTCGACGGCACGGTCGACGCGGTGGCCACCGACCACGCGCCCCACGCAGCCGACGAAAAAGCCCGCGGCTTCGTCGACGGCCCCTTCGGCGTCATCGGCCTCGAGACCGCCTTTGCGGCGCTGCTGACCTTTGTCGACGGCGGCAGCATCACGCCGCTGCGCGCGGTCGAGCTCATGACGTCAGGGCCGGCCCGCGTGCTCGGCAAGACCGGCGAGCTCGGCACGTTTGCCAGCAGCTCGGGCGACGCCGTCGTCGTCGACCCGCGCGTCGAATGGAACGTCACAAAAGGCGCGCTGCTGTCGCGCTCGAAGAACTCGGCGTTTCTGGGCATGCGGTTCCGCGGTCGGGTCGAAAAGACCTACGCCCGCGGCCTGTGTGTCTATGAGCGCCTGAGCTGAATCGGCGGACCATCCGCGCGCAACCGTCCAGTCGAGAACCGCAGTGCGCCAGGGAGACGAGTGGCAGACAAGAAGCCGTTGACGCTGCAGGGCTACCGCGGGCTGCTCGCCGAGCACGAGCAGCTGCACAAGGTCGAGCGCCCCCGCGTCGTCACCGGCGTCACCAACGCCGCCGCCGAGGGCGACCGCTCCGAGAACGCCGAGTACATCTACGGCAAGAAACGCCTGCGAGAGATCGACAAGCGGCTGCAGTATTTGTCGTCGCTGTTGCAAGACGTCGAGATCGTCGACCCGGTGACGCTGACCGGCGACCGGGTCTGCTTCGGCGCCACCGTCGTCTTTGTCGAAGGCCGCACCAGGGCCAAAAAGAAGTGGCAGATCGTCGGCGAGGGCGAGAGCGACACCGCCAAGGGCACGATCTCCTGGAAGAGCCCGATGGCCCGGGCGCTGATGGGCAAGCACGTCGGTGACGTCGTCACGGTCGAGCGCCCGGCGGGCGAGATCGAGATCGAGGTCACCGAAATCTGGTTCGCGGAGCGCAAGCTCGGCGCCTGAGCCAGCCCGTCCGAGCGAACGAAGTCGGACAAACCTGCGGTCGTCGACGACAAAGAACGGCAACTTCTTTGCCCCGGCACCAGTCGATGGCTAATCCTCCGTCCCGCGGAGGAACATCGAATGAGAAAAACGCTCGCCATGGTGCTCGCAGGTGGCGAAGGCAAAAGGCTCTGGCCGCTCACGAAAGAGCGCTCGAAGCCCGCCGTGTACTTCGGCGGCGGCTACCGCCTCGTCGACTTCGCGCTGTCGAACCTGGTGAACTCGGGGTTCCACCAGATCAAGGTCATCACCCAGTACCGGGGCACCTCGTTGGTGCGCCACCTGACGCGGGCCTGGCCGTTGGCCTCGGGTCTCCTCGACCAATACATCGAGTGTGCGCCGGCAGCGATGAACCGCGGACCGACGTGGTTTCGCGGCACCGCCGACGCCATCTACCAGAACATCGACCTCTTGCGAGAGGTGCGGCCCGACGACGTGCTCATCTGGGGCGCCGACCACATCTACAAGATGGATGTCAGCGTCATGATGAATTTTCATCATGAGCGCGACTCCGACATCACCGTCGCCACCCTGCCGGTGCCGCGGGCCGAGGCTTCGGCTTTTGGCTGCGTCCACGTCGACAGCGACGGCCGCATCATCGGCTTCATCGAGAAGCCCAAAGACCCGCCCGGCATCCCCGGCCGCGAAGACATGACGCTGGTGTCGATGGGCAACTACATCTTCAAGCGCACGGTGCTGGTCGATGAATTGAAGCGTGACGCCGAGGCCGAGGTCACGAGCCACGACTTCGGCAAAGACATCCTGGCCTCGGCGCCGGGCCGCCTGAACATCTTTGCCTACGACTTCACCAGCCACCTGTGCCGCGGTGAAGACGAGAACCAGCGCGGCTACTGGCGCGACGTCGGCACCCTCGACTCGTACTTCGCGGCCTCGATGGACCTCGTCTCGGTCTCGCCGCAGCTGAACCTCTACAACCCCGAGTGGCCCATCCGCGGCACGCAGGCGCCCTACGGGCCGGCCAAGTTCGTCTTCTCCGACTTCGGCGGCGGCCGCGTCGGCATGGCTCTCGACTCGATCGTCGGCGACGGCAGCATCGTCTCCGGCGGACGCATCGAGCGCTCGATCCTCTCGCCCAACGTGCGCGTGAACTCGTACTCGTTCGTCACCGACAGCGTCTTGTTCCCCGGCGTCGACGTCGGCCGCGGCGCGCGCCTGCACAAATGCATCGTCGACAAGGGCGTGAAGATTCCGCCCGGTGAGCGCATCGGCGAAGACCTCGAAAAAGACCGCCAGCGCTTCGTCGTCTCCGACAGCGGCATCGTCGTCGTCAGCCGCGACGCCTTTGGCCAACACGACGAGTTCGACATCTGACTGCAGCAGGGGTGACTGCAGCAGAGGAGCCGTCAGCGACGGGGTGACGAAAGCGAAGGGGCCGCCGCCGACGACAGCGACGTCGACGACGACAGCGCCCGCGTGCTGCGCCGGCTTCTGCGCAGGCGGGCCACGTCCAGCGGCCAGCGCACGAAGCGACCCATGCGGCGTCCCCAGCGACCGTAGCCGTCGAGCTCGGGGTGCTCGGGGAGCGTGGCCACCGCCGGCAAGATGATCACGGCACCAACGGCGAGCGCGAACACCAGGCCGGCGCCGGCCGGGCCCAGCAGCAGCCCGGCGGGGATCGCCAGCGTCAGCGGCAGCGACCCGATGACCGCGCAGGCGACGGCCGCGCCGATCCACTCGACGACGTCGACGACGGCCTCCAGGGTGCTGCGGTCCGACGTCAGACATCACCGCCGAGGCGGGCGGCGATGCGCAGCAGGTCGCCAAAGACGCCGCCGGCGGTGACCTCGGCGCCGGCCCCCGGTCCCTGCACGACGAGCGGGCGGGTCGCGTAGCGGCGGGTGCGGAAGCACAGCATGTTGTCGGTGCCGTCGAGCCGCGCGAACGGGTGCGACGTCGGCAGCGCCTGCAACGACACCGTCGGCGGACCGTGCTCGGGCACGGCGCCGACCATGCGCAGCACGCGTCCTTCGAGGGCGCACTGCTGCAGTCGCTTTTCCATCGCGGCGTCGACGCCCGGCTGCGGGTGGGCGAGCCCGGCGAGCAATTCTTCGAGGGGCGCGCCGAACGGCAAGCCCGGCGCCAGGTCTTCGATGACGACGTCGTCGAGGGACACCGCGCGCCCCATCTCGCGCGCCAGCACCACGAGCTTTCTGGCGAAGTCCTGGCCCGACAGGTCTTCGCGCGGATCGGGCTCGGTGTAGCCGAGGGCCTTTGCCGCGCGCACCTTGCTCGAGAAGCTCTCGCCGCCTTCGGAGATGGGCCGCAGCGTGTTGAAGATCCACGACAGCGTGCCCGACAGCACGCCTTCGACGGCGATGACGTCGTCGCCGGTGTTCAACAGCTCCTTGAGCGTGGCGATGACGGGGAGGCCGGCGCCCACGGTGGCTTCTCCGTGGTAGCGGGCCGGCCCGCGCCGCGAGGCCTCGGCGATGTCGCGCCAGCGCGACAAGGGTCCCGAGGCCGCGCGCTTGTTGGGCGTGACGACGTGGATGCCGCTCTTGAGCCAGCCGGCGTAGCGGTCGGCGACGTCGTCGGAGGCGCTGCAGTCGACGACCACGGCGTGGGGCAGGTGCGCGGGCCGCACGTGCTCCGAGAACGCGGCCCAATCGGCAGCAGAGCTCAGCGGCAACACCGTGCCGTCTTCGAGGGTCATGCCCGAGCGCGAGGCGACGACGGCGACGCGGACGTCGACGTTGAAGCGCTCTTTCAGCTGCGTGCGCTGGGCCGCGAGCTGCGCCAGCAGGGCCTTGCCGATGAGGCCGGGGCCGACGAGGCCCACCGACAACGTCAGCTTCGACAACGTGAAGCGCGCGTGCACGGCCCGCAGGGCCCGCGTCGAGTCCTTGCCGTCGATGATGGCGGTGACGTTTCGCTCGCTGCTGCCCTGGGCCACGGCGCGCACGCTGACGCCGACGTCGCCCAGCGCGGTGAAGAATTTTCCAGCGACGCCGGCGTGCTGGGCCATGCCGTCGCCGACGGCGGCGAGCACGCTGCAGCCGCGCTGCACGTCGACGCGCATGCCCTTCGTCGACGACGGCTTGAGACCCGGTCCCTTCACCAGCGCAAAGGCTTCGTCGACGACGGCGCGGGCTTGATCGGCCTGGGCCTCGGGCACGGCGAAGCAGATCGAGTGCTCAGAGCTCGCCTGCGAGATGACGACGACCGAGACGCCGCCCCGGCGCAAGGCGCCGAACAAGCGCTCGGCGACGCCGGGGACGCCGACCATGCCGGCGCCTTCGAGGTTCAACAGCGCGATGTCGTCGATGGTCGTGAAGCCCTTGACCATCGGCACTTTTGCCGCCGAGCCCGACGACGTCCCCGACGACGACGCTGACGCCTTTGCGGTCCGGTGGATCACGGTGCCGCGCAGCTCGGGGCGAAAGGTGTTTCGGATCCAGATGGGGATGCCGCGATCAACGGCGGGCTGCATCGTGCGCGGGTGCACGACCTTGGCGCCGAAGTAGGCCAGCTCCATGGCCTCTTCGTACGACATCTCGTCGAGCACCACGGCTTCGCTGACGCGCCGCGGATCGGCCGACAGCACGCCGTCGACGTCGGTCCAGATGGTGACGGCGGTGGCGTCGAGCAGGGCGCCAAAAATCGACGCCGAGAAATCCGAGCCGTTGCGCTTCAACGTCGTCGGCACGCCCTCGGGGGTCGAGGCGACATAGCCGGTGACGACGACGAGGTCGCCGACGCCGACGCAAAAGGCCTGGGTGCGGATGCGGCTGACGTCTTCGTCGACGACGGGACCGAGCTCGCCGGGGGTGACGACGAGGGTCTTGCGCGCGTCCATCCACGGGCAGCCGAGCAGCGCCGCCAGGATCTGCGCCGACCAGAGCTCGCCATGGCCGGCGACCACCTCGTCGATGACTTCGGTGCGCTGTCGCAACAAGCGCACGGCGTTGAGCAGCTGCAGGATGTCGGCGGCGTCTTTGCTGATGCGGCCCTTGAGCGCGGCCGCTGTCGCCGGCTGGGTCTCTCCGAGCAGGGCCTCGATGGTCTCGTGGTGGCGCTCGACCAGCGACAGCAGCGGGCCGTCGACGTCGGAGGCGCCGCCGTCGTCGATGGCCGCGTCGTAGGGCCGCGCGGCGCGGGTGCACAGATTGAACAGCGCGTCGGTCACCTTGCTCATCGCCGAGACGACGACGGCGGTGCGCGTGCCCGGCACCTTTTCGCTTTCGACGATGGCTTTGACGCGCTGGAACATGCCGGCGTCTTTCACCGACGTGCCGCCGAATTTGTGGACCACCCAACGCGCGTCGCTCACGACTGCTCCCGACGAGAAAACAAGACAACCAACAACGACCACCAACAACGACGAAACGAAAAAAGGCGCGTGTCCCGGGGACAGCGCGCCTTTCTTCTAGCCCGCCCGCGTGACGCGGGCTGCGTTCAGCTCAGAGGCAGCTCAGAGCGTCTTCAGGTAGGCGACGAGGTCGAGGGCCTCGGCGTCGTTCAGGTGGCTGCCGACGCCCATCTTGTCGGTGCGCACAGCGCCTTCGACGAGGTCTTCGAGGCTCTTGTACTTGCCGTCGTGGAAGAACGGGGCCGAGCGGCTGATGCCGTGCAGCACCGGCGTCTGGAAGGCGCGGATGTCGCGGTCGTCGGCCTTGCTGCCGACGTCGTAGGCGACGTTGTCGGTGAAGTGGGCGCCGGCGTGGCAGGCGGTGCAGCCGCTCTCGGCCGACTCGAAGATCGCCTGGCCGCGCAGCTCGGCGGCACTCAGCGAGCCGCGTGCGTTGGCAACCGAGGGCGCCGCACGAATGGTGTCGATGAACGAGGCGACGAACTGGAAGCTGCCGGCGTCGAGGCCGCTGCCGCCCATGAACGGCAGGACCGTCATCTTGTTGAGGTCGGCCACGGTGGCGACGTCTCCCGGCCAGTGGAAGGGCGCGGTGTCGAGGATGCTGCCGCCGAGCTGGGGCGTGTTGCGCGGGCCAAAGGTGAACTGCCAGGTGCGTCCGTCGGAGCGGCCGCCGTCGGGGTGGCACGAAGCGCACGACACGGTGCCCGAGGCCGCGATGCGGCTGTCGGTGGCGTCGTGGAACATCTTGCGGCCGATGGAGGCGTCGACGGCGTAGGCGTCTTCGATGACGGCGAACGTGTTGGCGGCGAATTCGGGGACCACGCCGAGCTGGGCGATGGCCGGCTTGCCTTCGGCGTCGGGCACGAAGCGCGTCTCGGCGTCGTTGCCGTCGACGTCGGGCAGCTCGATCTCGCTGATGGTGCCGTCGAACTGGTTCCACACATAGGCGTGGGCGCCGTCGTGGCTGAGGGCGACGCCCTGGGCGCCGTTGCCGACCTTGACCACGCCGACGACGTCAGAGGCCGCGCCGGTGAGGTTGCGGCGCATCATCAGGGCGTTCTTCGTGCCCATGTTGACGACGAGCTGACCCTTGGCGCCGTCGAAGAGCGCGAGGGCGGTGGGGTTGCTCAGCTGCACGCCGTTGAAGCGGCCGTCGAAGGGATTCAGCACCGAGGGGGGCGCCGCCGCGAAGCCGCCGCCGAAGCCGGGCTCGAAGCCGCAGTCGAAGCAATCGGCGTCGCGGGCGTTGCCGCCGTTTTGGGCCTGCACCGACTGGGGGACGACGACGACGTCGGTGGTCGGGTCGATCTCGGTCTCGCCGGGGATGACGGCGCCGAGCTGGGTCGGGCAGCCGGAGTAGCCGCAGCCCTGGTCGAACTGGTCTTGCTGGTTCGGGTCGCCGATGGGGGCGCGCACGGTGTCGGCGTTGGCCTGGCTGTGGGCGACGAGGACGTTGCCCGAGACCGGGTCGACGGTGAGCGAGCGCAGGTGCTCGGCCGTCAAGCGGGCGCCGAAGCTGTTGGGCGTGGTGATGTCGACGCGGCGGGCGACGCCGGTCTCGAGGTTCACGCGCGAGAACGCGCTGGTGGCCATGTGCGTGACGTAGAGCGTGCCGTCCTTGAGCAGGGCCACGGCGCGCGGGTCGCGGTCGGCGAGGGCGATGGTCTGCTTGACGACGCCTTCTTTGAGGTCGACGACGGCGACGGCGTCGTCACCGGCGAGGGCGACGGCGACGCGGTCGCCGGGCAGCATCACGAGGCCCATGGGCTCGGTGCCGACGGCGATGGTCTTCACGACCGTGCCCTTGGCGAGGTCGATGATGCTGAGGCCGTGGCCGTAGCGCGTGGTGACGATGGCGCGGTTGCCGTCGACGATGAGGTGGCTCGGGGCATCGCCGACGGCGACGCGGTTCAACACCTCACGCGAGCCGCGGTCGATGATGAGGACCTCGTCGTGGTCTTCGGCAGCGACGACGATGCGGCTGTCGTCGACGGTGAGGGCGATGGGACCGGAGACGGGCGATTGCCCGGGCTCAACGGGACGAACGGCGGGCTCACAGCCCGTTGTTCCCAGAGCGGCGGCGGCCAGTGCGGCGGCGGCCAACGATGCGGTACCCAGGATCTTCTTCACGGCGGTCCTCCTCTGCGTGCAGCTGCGACAAGCGAACGCAAGTCGTTGAGCGCGAACCGTGCCAGCCTAATCGACCTGCTGCCAGGTGTCGCAGCGCGCCGCTGACAAAGATTTGACGGCTTCCGGCTGCGGTGCCGTGCAGCCCCGCTGCTCATCTGACCGCGTCTGACCGCTGCGGCCTGCGGATTTCCGCTGATCGCTCCCTGCGATCTGCAGACCGCAGTCGAGGCCGCTGCCGCGGTCACCAGAGCAGCAAACGCAGCAGGCCCGAGACGAATGCCGCAGCAATCGTTCCGGGCCTGTTGGGCGCGAGCTGGCTTCATCGCGAGCGGAGCGCAGCGGAAAAAGGGCGCCCGCGAGGGCAAAGAACATTCCGTGGCCGGGTGATGCAGGCGACGCAGTCGCCAAAATCATCCGGACACGGAATCAGACGACGCCGCGCTCGCGGTCTTCGCGGGTGATGCCGACGGCCTCGGCCTGGGGCGGCTGGTAGAAGCGCTTGCGGAACCACAGGTAGATGGTCGGGGCCATGAAGATCGACGAGTAGGCGCCGACGACGCAGCCCACGCTGAGGCAGGCGGCAAAGGCGCGCACCGAGCCGTGGGCGAAGATCCACAGGGCCACCGTCGTGAACAACACGGTGAGCGTGGTGTTGATGGTGCGGTTCAGGGTGTCGCTGACGGCCTTGTTGACGACGCGGGCGACGGTCTCGTGCGACAAGCCTTCGGGGGGCTCGGGCGGCATCGTCTCTCGCACGCGGTCGTAGATGACGATGGTGTGCGAGATCGAATAGCCGACCGTCGTCAGCAGTGCTGCGACCGACGGCAGGTCGAATTCCATGCGGCCGACGACGTAGACGGCCATGGCGCCGACCGGATCGTGCAACAGGGCGATGACGGCGCCGGGGGCGAAAAAGATGTCGAAGCGGATGGCGACGTAGACGAGGATGAGGGCCAGCGACAGCACGAGGGCGATGACGCCGTCGGTCTTCAGCTCTTCGGCGACGGTGGCGTCGACGAAATCGACGCGGCGGACTTCGACGGCGCCGAACTTCTCCGACAGGGCCTTGCTGACCTTGTTCGAGATGCCCTGGAGCTGAACGATGTACTTGACCTTGCCCTGGTAGACGTCGTCGCGGACGATGGCGTCGGCGGTGCTCTCGGTGCCGTCGGTGGCCGACACGGTGCGGCGCAGGCGCAGGCCGCTGCTCTCGATGGCCCCTTCGATCTGCTTCTGCTGGCCCTCAAGGGCCGTCTGCTGGGCGAGGGCGTCGTTGGGGTTTTCGCCGGCGAACGGCACCACCAGGCGGATGCGGTCGCCTTCGCTGGCGTTGAATTCGACGACGACGTCGCTGCCGACGGCGGCTTCGATGGATTTTTCGGCGGCGGCGATGGAGGCCGGCGTCAACGACGACGCGCGCTCGACGCGCAGCAACCATTCGTTGTCGGAGGTGGCGCCGTACTGCTGCACCTGGTGCTTGTCGAAGCCGAGCTCTTCGAGGGTCTTTCTCAGGTCACCGCCGTTGACCGGCTTGGTGAACTTGACCTGCATCTCCATGCCGCCCGCGAAGTCGATGCCCCAGTTGATGCCGGGGTAGACGACCGCGCCCAGCACCATGGCGACGCCAAAGATGAAGCCGGCGAGGACGAACGTGTTGCCCTTCGAGAGAAGGTCGCGCTCTTTGCTGTTGTCGAAAAGGTGGAAGAACTTCATGGCTCTGGTGCCTGTCTTCTGTGCAGAAGTCGGAGAAAAGATAGGAAAGGCGACGACGACGAACGAGCGCTGGAAAGCGCTCAAATCATGAGCGTGTCGCGGTCCTTGGAGGTGTAGATGTCGAAGAGGATGCGCGTCACGAAGACGGCGGTGAACATGGTCGACACGATGCCGATCAGCAGGGTGACGGCAAAGTTCTGCACCGGCCCCGAGCCGAACTGCAGGATGACCAGGCCGGCCAGGAACGACGCCACGTTGGAGTCGAGGATGGCGGTAAAGGCGGAGTTATAGCCGGCGTCGACGGCGGAGCGCGCGGTCTTGCCCATCAACAATTCTTCGCGAATGCGCTCATTGATAATAATATTGGCGTCGACGGCCATGCCGACGGTCAGCAGCAGTCCGGCGATGCCGGGCAGTGACAAAGACGCACCAAACAATGACAGAGCAGCCAAGACGAAGAAGACGTTGAGGGCTGCGGCGATCATCGCGAACAAGCCACCCACGCGGTAGACGACCAGCATGAAGAGCGTCACGAGGATGGCGCCGATCATCGAGGCCAGCTTCGACTGCGCCAGGGC
>JBKJNL010000314.1:0-5719 GCA_046593615.1 Myxococcota bacterium
CGAGGGCGGCGTCGGTGGGCAGCGCATCGAGCGTGAAGTGGCCATCGGCGCCGGTGCTGCGGCGGAGCCCGTGCGCACCGGCGCCGATGGCCACTTCACGCTCGATGCCTTGCCTTCCGACACCGCCCTCGTCTTTGGCGCCGCCGGCTACCTCGACGCCCGCGTCGAGGCCGACACCCTGCCGCGCGACGCCGAGGCCTTCTGGTCGCAGCAGCTGGTCGCAGCCGGCGAGAGCCTGCGCCTGCGCGTCGTCGTCGACGACGCTGGCCGCGCCCCCATCGCCGGCGCCGTGGTCACCGTCGTCGGCGACGACGCACCGGCCGGCACCAGCGACGAAGCCGGCGTTGTGGTGGTCGACAACGGCGGCGTCATCGCCGGTGGCGCCTGGGTCGCCCACGCCGAGCACGGCGTGCGGAAGCTGGGCCCGCCCAGCGATGCGGCCGGCGGCGGCGGCGACGTCGAGGTGGCATTGCCCGCGTCGGCCATCCTCGAAGGCGTCGTCGTCGACCAACGCGGCCGGCCGGTGTCCGGGGCCTCGCTCCAGGTCGGCGTGCGCGTCGAGCGGGGCAGCCCCGACGAGCTGCTGCTGCTGCGTCGGCTGCTCCGCCGCCAGCCCGCTGTGGCGGTCGACGACGTCGCTGACGGCGCTGGGGGTGGGCGGTTCCGGTTCCCCGTCGCCGCCGGCCCGCTGCAGGTCACGGGCGCGGCCCGCGGCGTTCGGCCCGGTGAGCCCGTCGAAGTCGACGCCCGGCCCGGCCAGGTCACGACAGTGCGGGTGGTTTTGTCGGTCAGCCCCCGCGTGCAAGGCGTGGTCGTCGATGCCGACACCGGCCGCCCCGTGGCCGGCGCGACCATCCAGCCCGATGGCGCCTTTGCCGCCGCACGGGCGGCGACCAGCGACCGCGACGGCCGTTTCGTGCTCGACAGCCTCGACGAGCGCCCGTTGTCGGTGACCGTGAAGCACGACGGCCACCGCACCTTGACCCTCGGTGGCCTCGATGGTGGCCGGGAGCGGCAGCAGGGGCTGCGGATCGAGCTGCACAAGAGCGCCGACGGCGCAGGCAGCGCCGGCGACGTCGTGGGCATCGGCGTCACCGTGGCCCGCGCCGACGACGGGCTGCGCTTGCGCGACATCTCGCCCGGCAGCCCGGCGGAACGGGCCGGGCTGCAGCGGGGCGACATCATCGTCGAGGTCGACGGCGTGCGGCTGGAGGGCAACCTGCTGGCAGACATGGCCCGTGTGCGCGGGCAGGCCGGCACCCGCGTCAGCCTGGTGGCCCGCCGCCCGGGCCGGGGCGCCGCTGACCAGACCCTGTCTGTGGACGTCGAACGCGCGCTCATCGCCATCCCCGAGGGCTGAACCGGCGCAGCGTTGCTGCTTGTTGTCGCCTGGGGCGGCCGTGGCGCTCGATCAGCACCCGTCCCCGCTCCTGGGCCGCCCGGCCCCGCGCACGATTGGCGCGACCCGTCTGAGCCCGCCTGGGCCTGTCTGAGCGTGTCTGAGCGTGTCTGAGCGTGGCTCGGCCTGCCACAGCCGTCTGGGCCTGCCCGGGCCCACCTGAGCGCAGTGCGGTCGAAAGGTGGAAATTTTCCACCTTTTCCAGTCAGCCGAACTGAGCCCATCGATGCTTCGCTTCAGATTCTCTCGAAGTGAACGCGACGTCTCATTTCGATGATCACGAAAACGAAGAACCAGGCGCAGAGTCGTCAGTTCGGTGATTGCGCGATTGTCGCACTGGATGACAAAGGTGGAAATTTTCCACCTTTCTCCGGTCAGGGAGAGCGCCGACGGCGTCTGATCCAAAGCCGCCCGACCATCAGCGACGCGTCAGCCACGACCGCAGCTGTGCGTAGACCTCGGGATGGGCCAGGAGGCCCAGATGGTTGGTGCCGCGAACCACAAGCGTGCCGTCAAAGGTAAGAGCGAAGCGGGGATCGGGGTGTCGCCCGAGCGCGCTGGCGACCGGGACGAGACCGTCGCCGAGCAGGCCGATCTCGCGGTCACGGTGGGCGCGACCGGGTTCGCCGGAGGGACCCACGTCGCCGACGGCGTCGCCCGATACCGCCTCTGATCGGGGCGTGAGCGAGCCGGCGACCGCGAAGCACCGGACACCGGCCGGCAGCGGGGTCGGCGTGCGGGGATCGGGGCCGGCGGCGAAGCGGTCGCGGTCTTGCCAATCGGCGTCGGCCACGTTGCCAAAGCGCAGGTCGGTGACGCCGGCGCTGCGGATCTGACCGAGGGCCGAAAGGGGCGCGCTGTACCGGGTCGACCCCAGGAGCAGCTCGAGCACGTTGCCACCGCGCTCGAGGGGCGCGCCGTGGTGGGGCGAGCCGAGCGTCACGAGGGCGCGCAAGCGGCTTCGCCAACCGAGCCCCTGCTGCTCAGCGACCGCGGCGGCAGCGCGGGCCAGCAGACCACCCATCGAGTGGCCGACGACGACGATGTCGGCAAACGGTGCGCTGTGCTCTTCGAGCAGCCGGGCGAGGGACCGGCCGTTGTCGGAGATGTGGAGGCCGCTGTTGTAGTGCAGCCAGACCGGCGTGACGCCGAGGTCGTGGGCCAGGGCGGCACCGGTTTCGTGGCCGCTTCGCCGCCATTGGCGGTCGTTCATCGACGAGCCGTGCACCAGCACCAGCAGCGTGCCCCCGGGTGGCAGCAGGCCGAGCGGCGGGCGCAGGCTCATCGAGATCGCCAGCGGGTTGTGGGTGCGGGCGAGGTGGTCGCCGACGACGCCGTTCAAGGCCGCGAGCACCGCTTCGCGCTCATCGCCGGGCACGCTACCCCCCAGAAGCGGGGCCAGGGCGCCGACGACGGCGTCGATGCCGAAGCCGACGACGCCGGTGACGCCGCGGACGCCGGCGTAGACGACGTCGCTGACGACGGGGACGGCGCCGATGGCGCCGTGGACGTCTTTGACGACGCCCACGACGCCGCGGGTGGCTTCGACGATGAGGCCGGCCAGGGCCCGCACGTCGCTGGCGTGCGCCCGCGGGGCCTGGGGCAGCTGCCGCCGCTGGTGCAGCTGGTGGTAGCGCTCGACCCGACCCCGGGCCTGGGCGTCACGCTCGAGAAACGCCACCACCGAAGCCACCGACAGCAGCACAGTCGACGTCGCGGCGTCGGCTCCCGGAGCCCTGGATGGGTCCGCCGGTGCTGGTGCCGCCGCGGGATCGCGGGACAAGTGCTCGAAGCCCACGCCGGGCAGGGCCAGCGCCAGCGCCGGCCAGCCGACCTCGTCGACCAGGGAGGTGACGATGTCGGTCAGGTTGGGCGGCGGCGGCGGCGGGTCCATCGCCCCAACCTGGGGCCCGGCGCAGGCGCAGGCAAGGGCTGACGGGCGCGCGCTCATGCGGTTCTCTGAGCAGCAGGCGCCTGAGAGCTTCAATGCCTCATTTCTTCATCTCTCCAATCGTTTCCGGCATCACTTCGATGAACCCCGAAACGAAGAAGTGGGCTCCGGGAGCCCACTTCTTCGATGTCTAAACTGATTGCTGTGTCCAGCGCCGACCGGAAAGGTGGAAAATTTCCACCTTTTCCCTCTCAGGCCACCGGCGCGTCGGGGGCCTGAGAGTCTCCCGAGGAGACGGCGTCGAGGATGCGCTGCAGGGAGGCAGCGGAGTCGTAGGCGAGGACCAGCTGGCCGGCGCCCTGGGGCCGGGGCTTCACGGTCACCTTGACCTGGAAGGCACGGGCCAGTGCCTCTTGGACCTGGCTCTCGAGCAGAGGCAGCGCTGCCTTTTTGCCGGGCTTCTGCTCGGGGGCTTCGTCGAGGAGCTTCTTCAGTGTCTTGCGGTGGGCGCCAAAGAGCAGCTCCATGGCTGGCCAGATCGCCATCTCGCCGGTGGCCGGCCGCCCCTTGACGTCGATGAAGCCGACATCGCGCATGCGCTGCCAGGCGTTCATGACGTCGGTGCGGTTGAAGGCCGAGCGGGCCGTGTTCTCGACGATCTCGGCGGCGACGGCGCGGGCCGGCTCGGCGGTGGCCGAGAAGTCGAGGGTCTTCACCTCGACGCCATTCTTGAAGCCGTGCTTCTCCCAGCCAGCCGCCAGTTGGTCGGCGGCCTCGGAGAGCCAGCGGGCGGCGGCCTTTTGCTGCGCTGCCGGCGGACCGTCGGGCCCGGTCTTGGGCGGCGGCAGGTACTCCTGCAGCTTCTTTTTTGCGTAGGTGGCGTTGCCCGAGACCTCCTGCAGCAGCCCCAGGGCCCAGCGTCGGTGCGCCCCGGCGATGAGCTGTCCATGGCGGTCGACGACGAGGTTCTGCAGCAAGCCGTGCTCGGCAATGGCCAGGGCGCGCTGCACGGCCTCGTGCACATCGACCTCGCGAATGTTCCGGGCGCGGTCGGTGATGCGCTCGAGGGGCAGCACGGCCTTGCTCTGGGCCGGCGGGGCCGCGCCCATGGCCGCCATTGCGGTGCTGAAGCGATCGCCCTGCGCCTTTGCGGCGGTCTGATCGCGCTGAACCTGGCTCGCGGCGACCTTGCTGAAGTCCTTCTTGCTCATGTCGTGTCTCCTGGGCCCGGTGGTTGAGGCGCGGGGCTGGGGCGCGGTCGTGGTGGGTCGTCGCCGCCGTCGGCGGCGTCAGCCAAAACAGAGCGCCGAGCGAAGACGAGAGGGAAGGGCGGGGCGGTCGCCCGTCCGGTCCGCTCAGGGCTTTTTCTTGGCCCCGGTCTTGGTGGCGGTCTTGGTCCGGCTCTCGGTCTTGGTCTTGGTCTTGGTCGGTCTTGCAGCCCGCTTGGCAGCGGTCGCGGCCGACTTCTTCGACGACGCGTTCGGCGCCTTTTTCGACGCTGCCGTTGGCGCGGCGGGTGCCGGCTCCGCCGTTGCCGACGGCGCCTTTGCTCTTGCTGGCGGCGCCGTTTCCGACGGCAGCTTGAAGCCGAGCAGACCCGAGACCTCAGCCACGAGGCGGGCGACCTCTGCTTTGGCGGTCTTGGCCGAACTCAACAGGGCCTCGACCGGGATGCCGAGGGCCATGGCCTCGCGGTAGCTGGTGCGCAGGGTCAGCTCGGCGTGCGTGCGCTCGAGCGGCAGGTCGGCAAACGACTTCTTGAAGGAATCGGCCAGGGCCGTGCGCTGCACCATGTTGGGCACGATGCGCTTCACGAGGCTGCGGTTGATGGTCTCGACCGACTCGATGAGCGCAAAGAACGTCGTGGCCGCCGCGACATCAGCGGGCGACGGCAGCAACGGCACCAGCACCAGGTCGGAGATCAGCAGGGCCGCCTGTGGCAGCGGCGAGTCGACGCTCGGCGGGCAGTCGATGACGATGACGTCGACGTCGTTGGCGAACTTCTGGACCTCGGCGGGCAAGGCCTTGCCGGCGTGGGCGAGGTTGCAGACGCGGGCCGGGAAGGGCGCACCGGGCGGCGCGTTGGCCGACCAGGTCGAGGCCGACCCCTGTCGATCGGCGTCGACGACGAGGACGCGGAGGCCGCGGCCCGCGAGGCCACCGGCGAGCGACATGGTGAGGGTGGTCTTGCCGCAGCCACCCTTCTGGTTCGCCACGGCAACGATCTTTGCGCTCATCAACCCTCCGGATTGCGCGAGCTGCAGCCCATCAAAGGGGCCTGAGCCGCGCGCCGGCAAGATGACAGGCATTCAATTTCGGGAGAAGGAGAAATCGCGGCAATCCCGGGCCCGAGCGGCCCAGCGGCCATCTCCCCCGGCCCCTCTTCCGCGGTCGCGGCTCGGACCTCGTCGGTTCCTCGAACGTTGAGG
>JBKJNL010000362.1:0-6548 GCA_046593615.1 Myxococcota bacterium
ATGTGCAGCGTCTGCTGGTAGGTGAGCAGACTGAGGCCGATCACGGTGCCACCGATGACCATGCCGAGGTCGCCGATGAGGGTCTCGCTCCACGAGAGGCGCAGCGTGTTGCCGAGCACGCCGAAGCCGACGAGGCCGGCGACGTTGCCGGCGATGTAGCTAAAGGCGTAGGGACCGGCGCCCTGCACCTGGTTCGCCAACAGGTTGAAGGCCACCATGCCGCCGAGGAACGACCCCATGGCGCCGCCGCTGTTGACGAGGCTGACCTGGGCGGCGTCGAAGCGCCCGAGCTTGGTGGCCGCGAGCCCAAGGGCGCCGCCGACGTAGCCCATGACCACGATGGGCGCGAGGTAGACGGCCGGAGTCTCGAGACCCGTGGGGCGCACGCTGTCGCCGACAAAAATCGCGGCCGCGATGCCCATGTTCGTGCCCCACACCAGGCCGCTGGCCACGAGGCGTCCGCCGCCTTCGTCGAGCGCGAGCTGGTCGCCCAGGAAGTAGCCGCCGGCGCCAAAGCCGACGCCGGCCGCCAGGGCCAGGGCCGCGGTGCCCAGCAGCGCCGG
The DNA here is from genome assembly GCA_046593615.1 of Myxococcota bacterium. Classification (GTDB taxonomy): domain Bacteria; phylum Myxococcota; class UBA727; order UBA727; family VGSZ01; genus VGSZ01. The sequence goes on from JBKJNL010000362.1 coordinate 564, forward strand.
GCCGGGGTCGACCGACAACACCGATGAGGCGGCGACACCGACGGCGACGGCGTTCCACACGCCGAACACGCCGGCCACGCCGACCAGCTCGAGGCGCCCCGGCGGCGCGAACGGAGCATGTTCGATCGCCGCCGCCGTCGTCGCCGCTTCGAGCATGGTCTTGCCGGCGCGGGCCCGCGTGGCCTCGAGGCTCTCGGGATCGCGGGCCACGATGTCGTCGAGGCACGTCGTCACGGCCGTCGACGCCTGACCGTCGCGGGCCATGTGCACGCACCACTCGAAGGGGGTCACCCGGGTCGTCGCGGGTGTTGTGCGCGGCGTCGTGGGCGTCGTTGTCGTCGGCGTCGTTGTCGTCGGCGTCGGCGTCGTCATTGGCGTCTGGGGAGGTGCAGGCGTCTCCTGCGAGGCCGGGTCGAGGGGAGCGGGGTCGAGGGGAGCGGGGTCGAGGGGGGCGGGTGGCGCGCCGCCTGGGACACCGCCGTCGACGATGGGGCTCTCCTGGGTCCGGCCGGCGGCGGCGAACAAGACGGCGGCGACGACGACACAGGCCGAAAACGAACGAGCCACGAGAGACCTCCACAACGACGCCACCGGCAAACGCGACGACCGCCAGAACCCGAACGCTCACGAGGAGCGCAAGTCCCCGGCCCGCCGGCGGGTGGGACCGCGGGTCGGCGGCACGCTGCCACGGAGCTCGTCGCGTTCGCCAACACCACCGCGCCCCTGGAGCCTCGGGGTACCCTGCCGTGTGCTGTCCGCCCTTCACGACGACGACGCCGATCGCCTGGGCCAACGTGGCTTCGTCGTGCTCGATGGCTGGCTCGGCGCCGAGCACGCGTTGTTGTTGCGGGCCGAGCACGAGGCGCTGCTGGCGCGAGGCTGCTTTGCGAGCTCGCGGGTCGGGCAGGGTGCGGCACGCCGGGCGGCCCCCGGCATCCGCAGCGACACCATCTGCTGGTTCGACGTCGACGCTGACGAAGACGCGGGCGACGGCCGCACCGGGGTCCGGCCCGGGCCAGCGGCCACGCGCTTGCTGGCTCGCCTCGAGGCGCTGCGGGCGCGCTTGAACGAGAGCTGCTTCTTGTCGCTCACCAGGGTCGAGTGCCACGCCGCCTGCTACGAGCCGGGCACGAGCTACGAGGCCCACGTCGACGCCTTTGACGCCGACACCCGCCGGGTCATCAGCTTCAGCCACTACCTGAACGACCACTGGCAACCCGCCGACGGCGGCTGCCTGCGCATGCATGGCGACGCCGGCGCTGGCGACACCGACATCGAGCCGCGCTTCGATCGGCTCGTGATCTTCCAGAGCCGCACCATGCGCCACGGCGTGCTGCCGGTGACGCGACGGCGGCTCTCGTCGACAGGCTGGATGAGCGCCACATGATCTTGCCCGCTGTTTCCCGTCAGCCGGCCCACCGCCCAACCCAGCGCGCACAGCACGATCGCGCAGGTGGCAACGGACGCGCGACCGGCCAATGCTCGCGCCCGTGACACAGACCTTTGGGCCCTATGTGCTGCTCGAGACCCTCGCCCGTGGCGGCATGGGCGAGGTGCACCGGGCCCGCGTGCGCGATGACGGCAGGATGTGCGTCGTCAAGCGGCTGCGGCCCGAGCTGGCGGCCGACCGCGAGTCCATCGCCCGCTTCGTCGACGAGGCCCGCGTCGCCGTCACCCTGACCCACGAGAACATCTGCCGCACCTTTGACGTCGGCCGCGTCGGCGACGAGTACTACCTGGCTCTCGAGCACATCGCCGGCCGCGACCTGCGCCGCGTGCTCGAGCGGGCCCGGCAACAGCAGCAGCCGCTGCCCCCCGCCGTCGTCGTCGACATCGTCGCTTCCTTGTTGGCCGGTCTCGACCACGCGCACCAGCGCAAGGACCCGCGCACCGGCGCGCCGCTGCAGCTCGTGCACCGCGACGTCTCGTTGCAGAACGTATTGGTCGGCTTCGACGGCGTGGTGAAGCTCATCGACTTCGGCATCGCCACCTCGCGCCTGAAGGTCGAAAAGACCGCGCCCGACGTCGTCATCGGCAAGATCGACTACATGGCTCCCGAGCAGGCCTGCGGCGAGGCCGTCGACGCCCGCACCGACCTGTTCGCTGTCGGCATCGTCTTGTACGAGCTGCTCAGCGGCGAGCGTTTCTACCAGGGCATGAGCAGGAACGAGGTGGCCCGCATCGTCGCCCACGCCGGCGTGTTGCCCGCGCGCCTGGCGCAGCTGGCGCCGACCCACGCGGCGATCATCGCGCGGGCGCTGCAGCCGGTGCCCGACCGGCGCTTCGCCAGTGCCGGCGAGATGCGAGCGGCCCTGCTGGCGCCGCAGGCACGGGCTCCGACGCAAACATCGCAAACGACGTCGACGCCAACATCGACCGACGCCACGCGCGCCTGGATGGTCGCGCGCTTCGCCGACGACATCGCCGCCGAGCAGCACCGGCACGACGCCGAACGCGACGCCGAACACGATGCCGAACACGACGCCGAACACGATGCCGAGCCCACCCAGGTCGGCGCTGACGACGTCGCGCGGCTCGGCTTTGTCTCGCTGGTCGAGCGGGCCATGGGCGCGTCGCCCTTGGACGAGGGCCACGAGGTCCACGAGGGCCCGCGCGGCCGGGGGGCCGGGCGGGTGCCGGCGCCGGGCGTCGTCCACGTCGTCTTGCACGGCCACGGCGACGAAGCCCTCGGCGCCTGGCAACGGGGGCTGGTGGATCGCGAGCTGGCCCGCGGCGCCGGCCACGTCTTTTTCTTTTCCGACGTCGAAGCGCTGGGCACGCACGACGCGGTGTTCCGCCAGCAGATGACGTCGTGGCAGGCGGGCGTGAAGGGGCGCGTGACCCAGCTCGTGCTGTTCCGCTCGCGCCTCGTGGTCATGGCCATCTCGATCGCCAACGCCTTGAGCGGCGGCGGCACCGAGGTCACGAGCAGCCGCGCGCGCTTCGAAGTCGCCCTCGCCGAGGCCACCCGCCGCGCCGAAGCGCGCTGAGTTGCCAGAGGCGGCACCGACCGGCACGGTGACGACGACGATGACGACCGACCACGCCGCACACGACCAACTCGACCAGCACCACTCGTTGACGCCCGCGAACCTCGTCGACGCCTGCGCCACCGGCTTGCGACGCGCGCGCGACGCCATCGAGCTGGAGCAGGCGTCCCACGGTCTCGACAGCTGGAGCGAGCTCGATCTGCAGGGGGTGCTGGCCGAGGCCCTCGGAGACGCCGGCTTCGGCGTCGCCCGCGAGCAGCGCTACCCCGGCGACCGCCAGAAGCGCCAACGCACGTCGGGACGACGCTGCGACCTCGTCGTCACCGCCGGCGGTCCGCTGCTGCTTGAACACGCCCAGCCCGATCTCTTCGCCAGCGGACCGACCCGCTCGTCGGCGGAGGCGGCCTGGATCGAGGTCAAGGTGCTCAAGCAATTCCGGCCCGGGGGACCCAACCGCAGCTGGTCGCGGGGCCTGTTGCGGCCGCCCACCGTCGACATCGCCCGCCTCGCCGGCGACCCGGGCCTCGGACTGCGCGGCCTGGTGATGCTGCTGTTCACCGCGTCTCGCGAGGTCGCCGAGCACGACCTCGGCGTCTGGTGCGACCACGTCGTCGCCGACGCCGGCTTGCCGCTCGGCGATGCTCTGGTGCGCCACCTGCCCCTCGTCGATCGCTGCGGCAACGCGCTGTGCACGACGGCCTGGGTCACGGTCATGGCGACCTGAATTTGCGGGCCGTGCTTCGCTGAATTTCCCACCCAAGAAGCGCCGCGCCGCGCGGTGGCCCCTCGCCCCTCGCCCATCGTCCATCGCAACCGCGCCGCGCCGTTGACGTCGGCGTCGTCGCCGTCAGCATGGCGCGATGATGGCCTCTCTGCGCTCCCCCGTGTCGCTGCCCACCGCCTTGATCGCGGCCCTGTTGGTCGGCGGGGTCGGCGCGGGCTGTCCCGCCGGCGACGTGATCATCGATCCGCCCGGCGGCGAGGGCGAGGGCGAGGGCGAAGGGACCACCGGGGAGGGCGAAGGTGAGGGCGAGCTCATCGCCGCCACCAACGACACCTGCGCCGATCCGATCACCCTCGACGACGGCATCGCGGTGTCGATGCCGGCGTTCACGGCCACAGCCTCGCGCCGCAACTGCAGCGCCACCAACGACGCCGGCGACGACGGCATCGAAGACGTCGCCTTTGTCTTTGTCCTCGACGCCCCCAGCGACGTCAGCGTCGTGGCCGACGGCGCCGTCGGCGACACCGCCGACGACAGCTACGTGTCACCGACGTTGACGTTGTTCGACACGCCGTTGTGCGCGTTTCCGCAGACCCACACCGTCGACGACCGCACCTGCGTTGGCGACGGCCTCACCTTTGACGCGCCGACGGTGATGACGGTGTCGGCGTTGCCGGCCGGCACCTGGTTCGTCGTCGCCGAGACGTTTGGTGACCTTTCGCCGTTCACGATCCGCTTCGATCGCCTGCCCTGACTTCCGCCGCTGCTCACGGTGGGCCCGCGTTCTTCTTTCGGGCGACCTTGAGGGTGGGGTCCGTCCATGACAGTCGGCGACGTGAAGAACCTGCACCCCTCGCTGCTGGCCGCGCTGGCCTTGTCCCTGGCTGGAGCCGCCCGTGCCGCCGATGTGCCGGCCGCCGATGCCGACGCTGCCATCGTCACCGCCGTGCCCGGCAAGGGATTCACGGTGCGCACCGCCGATGACGCCTACAGCCTGACGCTGCGTCCGCGGGTGCAGCTGCGGGACACGGTGACGTCGCCGCCCGCCGGCGCCCTCGGCGACACCCTCGCCGACACCCTCGCCGAGAATGTGCAGAACGAGGCCCAGGTCAAGACGCTGCGCCTGGTCGTAAACGGCCACGTCGTCGTCAAACAGCTGACGTGGGGCTTGCAGCTCGCCTTTGGCCCCGGCGACTTCGAGGCCGGCAATGCCTCGCCGATCTTCGATGCCTGGGTCGAGTACGCCGTGAGCCCGGCGCTCAAGATCAGGGCCGGCCAATTCTTCGTGCCCTTCGATCGGGCCCGCACCATCCGCGAGTTTGCGCTGCAGTTCATCGACCGGCAGCAGCCGGTGCGCGAGCTCTCCCTCGACCGCGACGTCGGTGTGATGCTCGCGGGTCCCGACCTGTTCGATGGCTGGCTGGGCTACGCCGTCTTCATCGGCACCGGCGAAGGCAAGAACCGCGTCGGACCGCTGAGCCCCGGCCCCCTTGTCGTCGCCCGCGTCACCACCCGCCCCTTCGGCGCCTTTGACGACGACGTCGAAGGCGACCTCAAGGCCGAGCACCGCCCGCGCCTGGCCATCGGCGCGGCCGTCGCCTGGAACCAGGCCAGCAGTCGCGTCCTGTCGACCAGCGGCGCCGTCTATGCCGCCGGCGTCGCCGACACCGCCCACGCCGCCGTCGACGTCGTCTTCAAATACGCGGGGCTGTCGCTGCTCGCCGAAGGCCTCGTGCGCCAGGTGCAGGTCGACGAAGTGGTCGGCACCGTCGATGGCAAAGAGGTCACGACCCCGACGCGCTCGGGCGCCGGCGCCTTTGTGCAGGTCGGCATGTTGGTCACGCCGTTCGTCGAGGTCGTCGGCCGCTGCGAGCACCTGCAGGCCCTCGGCGCCACCGACCCGGCGCTCGTTCAACTCGCCCGGACGCAGGGCCAGCAGCTCGGCGCCGGCACGAACCTCTACTTGAACGGCCACGCCTTGAAGCTGCAGCTCGACACCTTTGTCAGCTTCGGCGCCGACGGCGTCGCCCGCCAGGTCGCGCGGGCCCAGCTTGACGCGAGCTTTTGACGTCCCCATCCGTCGTTTCGCTCCGCCCACCGACGCCGACGGAGCCACGCCCGACGCGCCAAACCCCGATGCAGAGGCACGTTCGCGACGAGGCGGAACCGACCCCATGGGGTAGCCTGCGCGGGTGCGCCACCCCATCTCATTCGCGTTTTTGACGGCCCCGCTCTGGACGCTGCTGCTGCTGACAGGCGCCGGCGCCGGCT
>JBKJNL010000581.1:0-3128 GCA_046593615.1 Myxococcota bacterium
CGCCGGCGCCGCGCAACAACGCCGGCGGCGACGAAGACCCGTTTGCCCGCCTCGACATCGGCCCGCAGACGACGGCGCCAGCGCCGCCGACGCCGGAGCGCACGCGCCCCGCGACCCAGGTCCCGCAGCGAACCCCCACCGCCGTGTCGTCGTCGTCGTCGTCGGCCACGCCGCCGCCGGTGCGCGCGGTGCGCGGCGACTCGCTGGTGGCCAACGTCGGGTCGTGGGTGGCCCTGTTTGGCTCCACCGCCGCCGTCGTCTTTGGCCTCGCCTTTGCGGGTTGGACGTCGGAGGCCCTCGACCTCGACGCCTCGCTGATGCCCGCCTTTGAAGAGAAGCTCGGGGTGCGCCCGCCGCGCAGCTTCCACGGCGCCGACGACATGCCCCTCGACGAGCTCCGTCGCCTGGCGCAGGCCAGGGAGAGCCAGGGCGACCTCGCCGGCGCCGCCGTGGTCTGGCGCCGCGTGCAGGCCCGTGACCCCGCCGATCGCACGGCAACGACGGCGCTGCCGCGGGTGCTCACCGCCCTCGGCGAACGCCTGCGCTGAGCGCCCACGACGGAGCGCGCCTCACAGCATCTGGGCGGGGTCGACGTCGACGATGGCGCGGGCCCGCGCGCGCTGCGCGGCTTTCACGAAGCCCTCGTTCTTCCGCAGCGGCTGCAACAACGCCGAGCGGGTGGCGCTGTCGTGGGCAAAGACCAAGACGTGCACGCGGGTCCGGCCCTGCACCCGCTCGAGCGCGCACAGCACCGGCCCGGCCAGCTTCCACCACGAGGGCAGCGCCGCGCCGGCGACGGTGATGATGGCGGCGGCGTCGTGGGCGAGGTCGAGGGCCAGCTTGTCGCTCTCGTGCTCGATGCGGATGCGCGCCAGCCGTGAAAACGGCGGGTAGCGGTGCTGCTGGCGATCGGCCATCTCCAACGCGGCAAAGGCCGTGACGTCGTGGTCGACGAGGTGCACGAGGGCCGGGTGCATCGGCTCGTAGGTCTGCACGATGACCCGCCCGCGCTTGTCGCCGCGCCCGGCGCGCCCGGCCACCTGGGTCAACAGCGCCATGGCCCGCTCGGCGGCGCGGAAGTCGGGCAGCGTCAAGGCGACGTCGGCGAGCACGACGCCGACCAGGCGCACCGCCGGCCAGTCGTGTCCCTTGGCCACCATCTGCGTGCCGACGATGACGTCGACCTCTTTGCGCTGGATGCGGGCCAGGGCGGCGATGACGTCGTCGTGGCGGGTGAGGGCGTCGCGGTCGAGGCGCTGCAGGCGGGCGTCGGGGAAGCGCGCCGCCACCTCGGCCTCGACGCGCTCGGTGCCCGTGCCGAGCTGCATCAAGCCGTCGCCGCCACAAGTGGGACACAGTTGCGTTTCCAGCGAGAACGGCTCGGCGTACCCGCACTGGTGGCAGCGCAGCGATGTGCCCCGGTGGGTCGAGCGGTGCTGCGTCAGCGACACCGAGCACTGCGGACAGGTCTTGACCGTGCCGCACAGCTCACAGCTGATGGTCGACGACCAGCCGCGCCGGTTCAGGAACAGCAGCACCTGCTCGCCCTGCCCGAGGGTCTCGGCCATGGCTTCGACGAGCGGGCCGCTCAAGACGACGCCGCCGTGCTCGTCGGCGACGGCGCGGTCTTTGCGCCGGGCCACCGACAGCTCTTTGCGGGTGCGCAGGTCGATGATCTCGATGCTCGGCATCAAGCCGCCGCCGCCGACGCGGGCCGGCAACAGCAGGCGCTGCAGCTTGCCGATGTCGACGTTGTGGCGGGTCTCGAACGACGGCGTCGCCGAGCCGAGCACGCACACGGCGCCCTCGTGCTGGGCCCGCCACAGGGCGACGTCGCGGGCGTGGTAGCGGGGGCTCTGCTCGTCTTGCTTCAGCGAGGGCTCGTGCTCTTCGTCGACGATGATCAGACCGAGGTCGGGCACGGGCGCAAAGACCGCCGAGCGGGCGCCGACGACGACGCGGGCCTTTTTTTCCCGCAGCAGCTGCAGCCCATCGCGCCGGCCAGCCTCTGAGATCTCCGAGTGCAAGACGACGACGACGCCGTGGTCGTCTTCGTCACCCATCGCCGACACGGCGGCCTCGACGCGGCTGACGAGCATCGGTGTCAGGCCGATCTCGGGCACCAACAGCAAGGCACCTCTGCCCTGCGACAGCGCGTGCTGCACGGCGCGCAGGTAGACCTCGGTCTTGCCCGAGCCGGTCACGCCCTCGAGCAGAAACGCGCCGCCCGGTCGGTGCGGGCCACGCGGAGAAGACGACTCAGAAGACGACCCAGAAGACGACCCAGACGACGACTCAGACGACGACCCAGACGACGACCCAGACGACGACCCAGACGACGACGGGGAGAGGGCCGCGGTGATGGCGTCGACGGCCGACTGTTGGGCCGCGGTCAGCGTCTGGGCCGGTCCCTTGCCGTCGAGGCGCTCGCCGCGGCGCAGCGGATCGCGGGTGTGGCTCGCGATGACGAGCTGCCCGAGCTGCTGCAGCTTGTCGGCCTTTTTGCGGGCGCCGCCGACGGCGGTGTCGGCCTCCTTGAGCGTCGCCGGTCGCTGGTTCTCGTCGACAAAGGCCCGCAGCCAGGCGTCAAAGGTCCGCAGCGCGTGGGCCGCTTTTGGAATGTCCTGTTGCCCGGCGGCCGTCGCGGGCAGCGGCGTCAGGGTCTCGGTCGTCTGCACCCGCGTCACCGGCCGCGCGGCCTCGACCTCGTCCACCAGGCCCTTGTCCTTGAGCTTCATCAGCCGCGCGTGGGTGCCACCGCTGCGCTTGAGGCGGGCTTCGTCGACGACGACGCCGGTCTCGAACATCTGCAGCAGCGCGACGTCGGGCGGGCTCAGCCCCTCGCTCGAGAAGAACACCCGGGCCCGCTCACCGCGCTCGCTCAGGCGAAAACGACGTCGGGGGGCGTGCTCGGTGTCGGGGGGCAGCACCAGCCGCAGCGCGTCGGCGATGGGCGCCTCGTAGTAGCGGGCGACGAAGCCGGCCAGGGCCAGCTGCGCCGCGTCGACGACGGGCTCGTCGTCGAGGATGACCTTGACGAGCTTGGGCTTCACGCCGTCTTTGAGGGCCACGTCGACGCCGACGATGACGCCGGTGGTGTCTTTGCCGTGCAGCGGCACGACGACGCG
>JBKJNL010000677.1:0-6355 GCA_046593615.1 Myxococcota bacterium
CGCGGTGGCCTCGCCGGTCACGTAGAGCGCCCCCGGCGCACCCGGCAAATCGAGCTGCACCGCCGCGCAGCCGGCGAGCACCAGCAGGCCGCCGATGACCGTGGCTTCGATCTGCAGGCGCTTCAGCGGCCGCACCACCAGCAGGCGCGCCAGCACCGTCGTCGCCAGCGTCACGACGACGGCGACGGCGCAGTAGAGCAGCGGCAGGTGGGCGGGGTCGGCGCGCGACAGGAACAGCGCGTTGGTGCCCGACTTGATGATCGTCACGCCGCCGACAAAGGCGACGTGGAACAGCGCCGCCGATGCCGCGCCGCGAGCCACGAAGCGCGGCAGACCGGTGACGCGGGCCGCGATGGCGGCAGGGCCGAAGCGGCCATCGAGCGGTCGGCGCAGGCTCCACGGGGCTGTGCGTGCCTGGGCTCGCTCGGCGTCGTGGGTGGGCGTGGTCCGCATCGCTGTCGGGCGATGCCCCAGTGGGGGGCGCGACGCAAAGCACAGCGGCGCACCAGCACAGCGGCGCACCAGTACAGCAGCGTGCAGTGCCCACCGGCCGCGCAGCCGACAGCCGGCACATGAAGCCGCTGCCCGGAGCGCAAGACACGCGGCTGGCGAGGTGCAGAGCGTTGCCGTGGACCCAGCCGCGCTCTGCGGCTGGGCCTGTTGTGACGATGTCGACAATCCGCCATCACCGGCTTCATGAAGAAGCGGCTCGGCGAAATCTTGATGGAGCGTGGGCTGATCGACGTCGACCAGCTGAACGCCGCCCTGGCCCACCAGCGCAACTGGGGCATGCGCCTGGGCACCGCCCTCGTCGCCAAAGGCTTCGTCGCCGAAGGCACGCTCACGCGCGTGCTGTCCGAGTCGCTCGGCTTTCCGATGGTCGACCTGGCCAAGGTCGTCGTCGACCCAAAGGCGCTGGCGCTCGTGTCGCGGCGCATCTGCGAGCAGCACGACGTGTTGCCCCTCGCCGTCAAAGAGCAGTCCAAGGGCCGCAAGGTGCTGCTGCTGGCGATGGCCGATCCGCTGAACGCCGCCGTCATCGACGAGATCGGCTTCACCACCGACTCGCTCGTGAAGCCCGCCATCGCCCAGATCTCGTCGCTCGAGCAGGCGATTCGCCGCTACTACTACGGGCAACGTCTCGACATCGCGCCGCTCAACTTCGACAACAAGCAACGCATCGCCGATTCGTTCCTCGACAAGTCCGACGAGCCGATGACCATCACCGGCACCGGCGTCAATGGTGAGCGCGTCATCGTCGGCCGCGAGACCATCACCAACGACATCGTCGTGCTCGATCTGAAAGATGAGCACGCGCTGCCGGCGTCAGCCCTCGAGCCCGTGCCCGACAGCCCCTTCGTCACCCCCACCGCCGCCCTGCCCGTCGACTACCTGGGCCAGCGCACCGGCGTGTTCTCACTGCCCACGCACCTGCCGCCCATGCCGGGCCAGGGCGATCGCACCGGCGAAGGCGCCGTCATCGTCGACGGCGACATCCTGTCGATCTCGCGCGCCGCCGACGCCGAGCAGATCGAAGCCCTGGAAAAGAAGTTCTGGGCGCTGATGCGCGTGCTCGCCCGCCGGGGCCTGGTGACCAAAGAAGAGTTCCTCACCGAGCTGCGCGCCGCAGACGGCGACAGCTGAGCGAGCGTCGCTCCCAGCGGGCTGTTTTTCAGTGGCCTGACGACGACGAAGAAGAAGAACAAGAAGACGACGTCAACGTGTCGGCGCCAATGCCGTCGGCTGGACCAGCGTCACCACCACCGACTTCGACGTCGGCGTGTGGCTCTCGCGGGCCCAGCTCTCGAGGGGCACGAGCGGATTCAGCTCAGGGAAGTAGCCGGCCACGCAGCCGCGCGGGATGTCGTAGGCGACGACGGCGAAGTTGCGCACCACGCGCGGACCGTTGCCCGCGACCGGCGCGGCCGAACCGACCACGTCGACGCGGTCGCCGTTTGACAGCCCGCGCTCGGCGAGGTCGTCGGCGTTGACAAAGACGATGTCGCGGCGGCCGTAGATGCCGCGGTAGCGGTCGTTCTCCTCGTAGATCGTGGTGTTGAACTGATCGTGGGAGCGGATGGTCATCAAGAGCAGCTCGCCGGGCTGCAGGCGCCAGCGCGGCACCTCGACGACGGTGAGCTCGGCTTTGCCCGACGCTGTGTTCCACGAGCGCTCGCGGGCGCTGTTCTGCAAGACGAACCCGGCGGGCTCTCGCTGCAAGCGCTCGTTCAAGCCCGCGTAGCCGGGCACGACGTCGGCGATCAAGTCGCGGACGCGGTCGTGGTCCGCGGCCAACGCCGACCACGACACCCGCGGCAGGTCGCCCACGGTGGCCGCGGCGATGCCGCAGACGATGCCGACCTCCGAGCGCAGCGACGTCGACGCCGGCGGCAGCTTGCCGACGCTGGCCTGCACCACGCCCATGGAGTTCTCGACGGTGACCCGCTGCGGGCCCGGGCCCGAGCGGCCCTGCGGCGGAGTACCCGCGCCCGAGGGCACGACCGGGACATCGACCTCGGTGCGACCGAGGCAAGGCAAGAGCAGCGCGTGCTCGCCGCAGGCCAGGTGCGTGCGGTTGAGCTTGGTGGCGATCTGCACCGTGAGCTTCGCCCCGCGCAGCGCGGCGTCGACGCGGGGCGTGTCAGGGGCGGCGCCGACGAGGTTGCCGCCGAGGCCGACGAACACCGAGGCCTTTCGCTGCTCGAGGGCTTCAATGGCGTGAACGACGTCGAGGCCGTGGGTCCGCGGGCTGGTGATGCCGGTGGCCCGGTCGAGAGCGGCGAGGAATTCCTCCGACGGCGTCTCGACGATGCCCATGCTGCGGTCACCCTGCACGTTGCTGTGACCGCGCACGGGGCACACGCCGGCGCCGGGGCGGCCGAGGTTGCCGCGCAACAGCAGCAGGTTCACGATCTCGCGCACGTTGTCGACGCCGTTTTCGTGCTGCGTGATGCCCATGGCCCAGCAAGCGATGACCCGCTCGCTCTTCGCATAGAGCCGCCCGAGCGCCTCGATGCTGCCCTGGTCGATGCCGCTCTGCTCGACGATGCAGCTCCACGGCACGGCATCGAGGGCCTTCAAGAAAGCCTCGAGCCCGACGGTGTGCTCGGCGAGGAAGCGCCGATCGAGCACGCCGCCGCGGCGGCGGTCCTCGTCGACGACAACCTTCATGATCCCCTTCAAGAGGGCGACGTCGCCGTTGATCTTCACCTGCGCCCAGTGGGTCGCGATCTTCGAGCCCACGCCGACGGCGCCGAGCCCGTGCTGCGGGTGGGCGAAGCTCTCGAGCCCCCGCTCGCGCAACGGATTGACGGCGACGACGGCGCAGCCGCGGGCGGTGGCCTCACGCAGCGTCGACAGCATGCGCGGGTGGTTGGTGCCCGGGTTCTGGCCGATGACAAAGATGCAGTCGGCGGCGGCGAAGTCGTCGAGCTGCACCGTGCCCTTGCCGATGCCGATGGTCGTCGACAGGCCGCGGCCGCTCGACTCGTGGCACATGTTCGAACAATCCGGGAGATTGTTGGTCCCATAGGCCCGTGTAAACATCTGATACAGAAATGCGGCCTCGTTGGAGGTCCGCCCCGACGTGTAGAAGACGGCTTCGTCGGGCTTCGGCAGCGATTTCAATGTAGTGCCAATCAAGGCAAAGGCGTCGTCCCACGTGATGGGCGTGTAGTGCGTGGCGCCCGGCCGCTTGACGAGGGGCTCGGTCAGCCGCCCCTGCTGTTCGAGCCAGTGGTCGCTCTGCCCGCGCAGCTCGTCGACGGAGCAGCGCGCAAAGAATGCGGCGTCGGCCTTGCGGCTGTCGGCTTCGTGGGCGACGGCGCGGGCGCCGTTTTCGCAGAACTCGAACGTGGCCCGCGCCGCCGCGGGGTCGGGCCAGGCGCAGCCGGGGCAATCGAAGCCCTGCTCCTGGTTCACGTTCAAGAACACATGCAGCCCGCGCCGCAAGCCGCTGGTCTTCATGGCGTAGGCGAACGACGACAGCACCGCCGACGGACCCGCAGCCGCCGGGCGATACGGCTTCGCCAACTTCGTCGTCTTTGCCAGCCCGACCGATGCAGGGGCCGGGCGCTCGTCGTCAACCGCCATGCCCTGGTGTCGTCGACGACGACGCTCACGGCAAGACGCGTCGCGTCAGCCGCTCGCAGCCGCCGAACGACCGCGCGACGGCTACTTGACGCCGAGCTTCTTGGCGGCCTCGATGAGGCCCATGAGCTTGTTCTTGTCATCCCCCACGGCGTCGTTGGCGAGCTTGGCCAGCAGCGCCGCAGCCGACAGATCGCGCATGTCACTGGCGCCCAGGGCCGGCCGCGTGAGCACGTCCTTGAGGTCTTCGGCGAACGAGCGGGTGCCCGAGACGTAGTCGTCGGCGATGGCCGAGACAGTGTGCGACTTGTGGACGACGGCGTCGATGCTCTTGCCCATCGAGACGGCGTTCACGAAGCGGTCGAAGAACGCGCCGTCGCCGCCGACGATGTCGATCTTGGCGTTGGCGAACGCCGCACCGAGGACCTTGGACTGCTCGGCCGCGATGCGCGCCTGGATCTCGAGGCTCTGCAGGCGGATGGTGCGGTCGTTGTCGAGGCGCAGGCGGAACTCCTCGTGCTCGCGCGCGGTGCCTTCCATCGCCTTCATCGCCGTCATCTTTTCGTGCAGGCCCTTGGCCTCGGCGACCATCTTCTGCTGCAGCGCGCCGGCTTCGGCGGCGCCCTTCTCGCGGATGGTGGAGGCGTCGGCGAGGCCGCGCTTTTCGACGGCGACGGCGTCGGCTTCGGCGACCTTGGCCCGGGCCAGGCCCTGCTTCTCGACGGCGACGGCGTCGGCTTCTTTGCCTTTGGCTTCGGCCATCAAGCGCATCTCGACGACGTTGGCTTCGGCCTCGCCCTTCTTCAAGATGGCGCCGGCTTCTGCCTCCTGCACGGCGACCGCGCTCAGGCCCTTCTGCTTGTTGCCTTCGGCCTGGGCAAAGAGCTTTTCTTTTTCGAGGCGCGCCTCAATGAGCCCGCGCTTCTCAAAGGCCGAGGCGTCGGCCTCTTTGACCTTCACGGCGGCGAGGCCGGGGGCGGCGGCTTCGGCCTGGATGCCTTCGGCGCGGCGCACCTTGGCGCGGCTCTCGCGATCGGCGGACTCGAGGTCGGCTTCGGCCATGATCAGGCGCTCTTTGGCGAGGTGGGTGGCGGCCTTTTCCTGGGCCTCGGCGCCCTTGATGTCTTTCACCAGGCGGCTCTGGGCCTCGGTCTCGGCGCCGATGAGCGCCGCGTCGCGGTGGCGCTTGGCCTCTTCGACGACGCGCACGGTCTTGATGCGCTCTTCTTCCTCGGCGACGGTGCGGTCGACGGCGATGCGCATGCGCACGGTGTCGGCGATTTCCTTTTTCTGCACCTCGAGCAGCTTCTCTTTTTCGATGCGCGACAGCTCGACCTCGCGCTCGCGGGTGATGGCCTCGAGCTGCCGATCTTTCGAGACACGCTCGGTCTCGATGCCGACCACGCGCTCGCGGTTCTTCATGGCCACCTCGATCTGGCGCATCTTGTTCTGCTCGGCGATCTGCAGCTCTTCTTCGGTGCGGATGCGCGCCGACTGCCCCTCGAGGGTGGCCTTTTGCACTTCCTTGGCGGCCTCGGCCTGCTCGCGGGCGATGGCCACGGTGCCTTCGCGATCGCGCTGGGCGACGGTGGCTTTGCGCACGGCCTCTTGCTTGGTGATGACCTCTTGCGCCGTCGTGTTCTGCTGCTCGATCTGCATCTGGGCTTCGTTGCGCAGGCGGTTGGTCTCGACCTCTTTTTCCTTCGTGATCTTGGTGATGGCCCGGATGCCCTCGGCGTCGAGGGTGTTTTGCGGATCGAGGGCCTCGAGCGGCGTCTGCTCGAGGTAGTCGATGACCACGTCGGTGAGTTCGTAGCCGTCGAGGTCGGTGCCGATCTGGGTGTAGATCATTTTGCGAAATTCGGCACGATCAGAATACAGCTGAAGAAAGTTCATCTGATAACCCACAGTCTTGAGGGCTTCGGAAAACTTCGCCGAAAACAGTGTATGCAGCGTCTCGACGTGGGAGGCGCGGACGGTGCCGATGCGGCCGGCCACCTGCTTGACCTTCTCGGGGTCGTGGCTGACCTGGACAAAGAAGGCGACCTTGATGTCGGCGCGCATGTTGTCCATGCAGGTCAGGCCCTCGCGGCCGCGGCGCTCGATCTCGATCATCTTGACGCTCAGGTCCATGATCTCGGCGCGGTGGATGATCGGCAAGACCAGACCACCGGTGAAGCTGACCGAAATCTCATCACCTGTTTTATTGTTGATGAGCGCCTGACCTGGCGAAACCTTGATATAGAACCGCTTCACCATGATCGCG
>JBKJNL010000892.1:0-2712 GCA_046593615.1 Myxococcota bacterium
TCGCCGACGTGGGAGTTGTGGGTCGCGGCGCAGGGGGGCTGGACGTCGAGCAATTTGCTCGATGACCTGGCGCTCGCAGCTGACCGAAAAGTGCAGCGATGTGGCGTACCCCGTAGCCCTGGGGTTTTTTGCCGAAGCGGCGAAGCGGAGGACGCGAACAAGGGGCAGGGCGCCGGGGTCATTCCCACACGAGAGCGAAGCGCGTGCCACGAACGCCCAGCGCTGACGACGCGGAGTTGAGTATCCACGCCAGCACGCATCGACGACGAGCCCGCGGCGGCATTTCCCGGCTTCGTGTGGCGGTGTTGTGGACCCGCTCGAGGTGAAGCGGAACGCCAGTCGTCACGTCGCCGTTCACATCGTCCAATTCACGCACCCACTCTCGTCACCTGGCCATCTCAGTTCCTCGACCTCGCGGGCTCGCCTTCCGGCGGTGATCGTGAGCGCATCTGCTCGGGCTGCGAGCGCAATCGCTCGCGGCAGCACCGCTGCGCCAGGAGAGAGCCGCGCTGACGACGAGGAGCGTGTGAGATGCCAGACAACGTCCGACGGCTGTTGGCGGCACACCGCTCGCTCTCGGAGCGAGCGACGTCGACAGCGCTCTCGGGGCTTGCGGCGACGCCAGGTCGCTGCTCGCCATCGCAACCAATTCGATTCCGCTCGTCAGTGGCTGGGTCCGCTGCCGCAGGCGAGCTCGGTGCCGTGATCGCGACAGGCTTCAGCGAACTGGACGGCCGCGGCACGCGGGATGATTCCGGTGGCGTCGGGCAAGAGCACACGATCGAGAGCGACGATGGCGACGCCGGTGGGCAGCTCGGGATCGAAGGTCGCGACGGAGTGGGTGTGGCCGCAGCGGACCTCGATGCTCAAGCTGGCAAAGGCGGCGAAGAGCTCGGTCTTGGCAGCGTCGGTGGCTGCGGCATTCCACAGGAAGAGCACGCCGCCGTGTTCCATGTTGTGCACCTGATAGCCGCGCGCGAGCGGAGCGGTCTCGTCGTACATCTGGTCCCAGCGACCCCAGCTGCAGCCCAGGTGCGGACCGGACGACGGCGGATTGTTGATCCAGTGCAGCTGGTTGCGCGGATCGTTGCAGTCGGGGCGCCACGTCGGCGGCGGATCGGGGGGGACGTCGACGTGGAAGAGGTCCTCGCGCGGCTGCGAGTACACGTTGGCGAAGCAGCAGGTGAGCAGCGGATCGCAGGGCGTGCGGTCGGGATGGAGGGCGTCTTCGTCGGTGAAGCCATCGCAGTCGTCATCGAGGCCGTTGACCGTGTCGTCGACGGTGGCGACGGGCGTCTCGGCGACGACCGGGCACGTGACCGTGGCGCCGTCGGCGGAGCAGCCCCAGTTGCCCTCGTGTCGACAGATGCCGAGGCCCTCCGAACACACCTCGCCGAACTCGGGGAGCTGCGTGCAGGGCAACACGTCCTCGTCGACGAGGCCATCGCAGTCGTTGTCGATGTCGTCGTCGGTGGCGTCGGTCAGCGTCGTGCGCGCGATGGCAAGCGCACTGCAGACCAGCGCGTTGTTGACGCACTCGCGCGTCCCTTCAGATCTGCACTCGCCCAGGCCAGCGCTGCAGCCCGCTCCGCGATCGGGATTCAACAAGCAGGTGTCTTCGTCGACGACGCCGTCGCAATCGTCGTCGAGACCGTTGGCGCTGGTGTCCTGCGTGGTGGTGGGCTGGGCCCCGGTCGCGCTGCAGACCATGGTCTCGACGTCGGCACAGCTGAGCACGCCACTGCGTCGACACGCGCCGAGGCCCGCTGCGCAGGGATTGCCCGCGGTTTGGGCGCCGTCGCTGCATCCGACGTACTCGCCTTTGCCTTCGCCTTTGCCTTCGCCTTCGCTGACGCTGACGTCGCCCTCGCCTTCTTCGCCTTCTTCGCCTTTCCCTTCGTCCCCTCCGGGACCGGTGCTCGTGAGATCGACGGGAACCTGCTCGCACGCAACGAGCGCGAGCAGGACGGACGCGATGAAGGAGATGCGCACCATGGACTGTCCGCCACGCAGGACCTGGGCCAGCGTCGCCTCGCGCCTGGCTGCGGCCGTGTCGCTGAACAGCGTGTCCTGCACGAACTGCCGCACTTCGCGATCGGAGACGATGACGACGCCGGCGACGGGCAGGCGAGTGTCCTCGCGCAGCAGGGTCTCGGCGACCGCTCCCACGGTGGACCAGGGCCGGGCGGTGAGGGGGCGGGTGGTCATGATGTCGCGGATCAACATGGCGGGCTCCTGCGGCCTGGGTGTCGTTCGGGGGGCGGGCTCACCGATGGCGGTGCAGGAAGCGCCGCTCGTCGTTGGCGCGTGGGAGCACGTTCACGTCGTCGGGTTGCGTCGGCAGGCTGAGCTCCGCCGTCTGCTCTTCGAGCGCGGCCTCCCGCGGCTCGCCGTGGTCGGGCGTGGGGGAACGAAGCGACGCCATCTCCGCGCTGCTCAACGGAGCGAGGGCGAGCGGATCGATCACCCCCGTGGGGCCCAGGTCGTCGTCGTTGTTGTCGTCCAGATCGCCATCCAGGGAGTGGGCCGGTGTGTTGGTCATGGCGGCCCCGTCGCAAGGGGCGGGCCACGCCCCTTGCGCTCGGATCCGCGAGACGGAGGCGGGGACAGCCGCGGTGCGAATGTTCGACGGCGACCTCGGCCGAGCCGATCGGCCCGCCATGGCGAGCCGTTGCGCTCGCGCTGTCATCGACGCGACCATGCTCACGCCCG